>PEWI01000258.1 GCA_002779555.1 Candidatus Bathyarchaeota archaeon CG07_land_8_20_14_0_80_47_9
GCAGGCAAGACAAGCGATTCTTACCCGGCGAGGCTTTTAGCGTAAAAACGGTTGTGAAAATGCTTGAAGACTGCGGCGTTGGCAGAATAATAACTGTGAATGCTCATAACCCCGCGGTGTTGAAGATGCTGAAGATTCCGATTGAAGACCTGTCGGCCATTCCTCTCTTAGCGGAATACTTCAAAGAAAGAGGTCTAGTCAGAAATCCCCTTTCACTGTCTTTGGGCAAGAAAGCTGTCTGTGTGGCCACGGAAGCTGACGGTGTCTTGAAGAGCGGCTATGATTACATTTCTACGAAGAGGGATGTGCGAACAGGAAACGTTACACTTGAAGACAAAAAGTTGCCTGTGAAGAACAGAGACGTGATAGTTTTTGACGACATCATAAGCAGCGGTGGAACCATGGCAAAGGCGGTGAAGGCAGTGAAAGATCAAGGAGCAACGAAGGTCTATGCCGCTTGCGTACACCCGCTGCTGACTGGTGATTCACAAAAGAAGATTCTAGAAAACGGAGCTGAAGAGATAGTAGGCACCGACTGTGTGCCAAGTCCGGTGAGCAAGGTCTCAGTCGCTCCGCTTGTAAGCAAGGCGCTGATCCGCAAAGGAGCCTAAGTGTGGCCAAGCTTTTCTTTCTGCTTTCCGGCGAACATGAGAGCTTACCGGTTTCAGAACTCAAGGCAATACTTGAGACTGAGGGCTACGTTTACAAGGTCTTGGAGAAGCTTGATCAGGTTCTGAGGCTTGAAGCTGATCAGAATTGCGTAGAATCGCTGAAGCGTAGAGCAGCGTTGACGAGAATTTGTGCTCGGGAGCTGTTCAACTGCGAGGCAGAGGTCAGCAGCATAGTGAAGGCCACAGGTTCCAAGAGCTTGGACGAAATTCTCGGAGAGGATCAGAGCTTTGTGGTTCGTGTGAAGCACGTTAGGAATTATGCTCCAAAGATTGACGGAATGATCCTCGAGAAAAGGCTGGGCGAACTTGTACTGGACAAGGTTAAGGCAAGAGTGAAACTAAGAAATCCGGACAAAGCCTTCGTAGGGATTCTGACAGAGAAGAGATTCATTTTCGGCCTGAAGCTTGCTGAAATACCGGCGAAACCGTTTGTCGAAAGACGCCCGAGAAAAAAACCGTTCTTCCACCCCTCTGCCATGCAAGCCAAACTGGCAAGGTGCATGGTAAACCTCGCAAAACCTAAGACTGGAGCGCTTGTTCTTGACCCATTCTGCGGAACCGGAACGATGCTCATTGAAGCCACGCTTGTCGGTTGCCGAAGTCTTGGTATGGACATTCAGCGACGAATGGCAAAAGGAACTCTCAGAAACTTGGCACATTTCAAGATTGAGCCTGAAGGCGTCGTTGTCGCAGACGCGCAGGCCCTACCCCTAACCAAGGTTGACTGCGTCGTCACTGATCCGCCCTACGGAATATCTTCAACTACGCTCAAGCGGAGCACAGTTCAGATAGTTGAAGAGGTCCTAAGGTCAGTCTACGGATTGCTCGATAAAGGACAAAGGGTATGTTTAGCCGCGCCGAAGAAACTGAACATTGCGTCTATTGCCACAGCATTGGGGTATAAGCATTTAGAGTCCCATTTCGTTTATGTTCACAGAAGTCTTACAAGAGAGATAGTCGTGCTTGAAAAGGTGTGAAACGATGAGCTTGCGCATCATCTTTCTCGGAACAGCCGGAAGCGTTCCGACACCGAACAGGAGCTTGCCAGCCGTTCTCATACGACGCAACGGTGAGCAGTTGATGTTTGACTGCGGCGAAGGTGTGCAGAGACAGATGATAAAGGCCAAGGTCGGCTTTCACAAGAAGATGAAAGTCTTCATAACACACATGCATGGAGACCATGTCTTGGGGTTGCCTGGACTGCTGCAGACGATGGCATTGCTTGACAGGCAAAGGAGACTTGACGTTTACGGACCGCCTGGAATTAGACGCTTCTTGGAAGGCATCAGGGAAACAGTTCAGTTCGTCTTGACTTTTCCAGTTGAGATTCACGAGATCGAAGAAGAGGGCACCGTTTGTGACGAAGACGAATACGTTGTTCAAGCTGTCTGGGCGAATCATGTTATCCCGAGCCTTGCTTACGAGTTCAAAGAGAAACCAAGGCCTGGAAAGTTTCACCCAGAAAAAGCCAAGGCGCTGAAAGTTCCAGAAGGCCCTCTGTGGTCGAAGCTTCAAAGAGGGCTTGGAGTCGAGCTGCCTGACGGCCAATTTGTGAAACCCGAACAGGTGATCGGAGCACCTAGACCTGGAAGAAGAATCGTTTACACCGGCGACACAAGACCTTTCAACGGCTTGGTCAAGCTGGCGGCTGGTGCGGACTTGCTTGTGCACGACGCGACTTTAGATGAGCAGTTGGCAGAAAGGGCTGAAGAAGATGGTCACTCGACGCCAAGTCAAGCGGCTCGAACCGCAAGGAAGGCGAAGGTGAAGCAGCTGATCTTGACACATATTAGCGCGAGATATTCTGATGCAGCTTTGCTTCTGGACCAGGCTAGGAAGATCTTCAAGAACACTGTGGTGGCAGAAGATTTCATGAGAATTGAGTTGCCCCTGCTTGAAAAATGATAATGTGCAGGCGCCTTCTCGTTTTTCTAATTGAAGAGACGAAACTCCTAGGCAAACAGTTGTCTGAGCCTGTTTAGGCTCTCTTGGACATGTTCAGCTGATTCCACAACTATGATTTTGTCATAAGATGTCTTCTTGATCAGGTCAGCAGTCTTCTCCCAGTTGATCGTGCCGAAACCCGCCCCAAGGTGCAAATCACTTTTCCCGTCATTATCATGAGCATGCATGTGGACAATCTTGTCTGCGAAGGTTGTTAGAAATGCTTCTATTTGGTGACTGATGTTTGCGTGGCCAAGATCCAGGGTCATGCTTATGTCTTCATCAACTTCGTCGTAAAACCTTCTGAAGTCTTCTACCGTCTTCATTACAAAAAGGAAAGGTTCAGGCACATTCTCTATCGCGGCTTTGACTCCATGATCCCTCGCAAACTTTGACAGTAGACCCGCAGCTTTCAGGTTTCTGTCCCAATCCATACCCGGGGATAGGTTGCTCATGACAGACTTTGAACCCGGATGGAAGACCCAAACTTGACAGTTCAGGGCACTTGAGTTGACTATGGACTTCTTCAAACCTTTTAGCATCGCTTTCAACAGCCAGTCCGAAGGCATGCTTATGTTTATCCCGATGAATGGGGCGTGAACCGTGTATTTCAAGCCATACGAGGCAGCCAAGTCATTTAAGATTTGGACTCTTTTTCTGTTCAAAGCGTGCAATCCATCATCTACAAGCTCTATGTTAGCTATCTCCGCTTTCTTTATTTGCTCAATCATACCGTCGAAAGGCTCACCAAAACAGTAAAGCATGGACAAGCCGATCTTAGGACTACCCATAGGCTGGCACCAGCTGGTTCAGACGAGGATACTAGCCTATTTTCCACGCTTATAATTTGATCTATTCAGCAGTCTACTGGAGTCATTCCACCTTTTTTCTTTCGCTGAGACTGTGAAAGCCTCCGCCATTCTTTGAGCTTAGCTTTATTCATGGTCGGATTCCGAATATGCGTTGTTACCCATAATTCAGAACTTATTTTCAGAGGTGAAATATGATATCTTAATATATTTGATTGCACACATTCGTTAGCACGTGCATTCACCGTTGCTATTCGAATCGAACTAAAAGGAACTGAAGGAGGTGAAGATGTAATGGGTGAGGGCCCTAGGATCCTTATCGTTGACGACGACGAAAGCATCAGAAAAGTCTTGGCAGCTGTATTGGAAGAGAATGGGTACATGATCGACGCTGCAGAAGATGGGAAGGAAGCAATCGAAAAGACCGACAAAGACTTCTACAACTTGGCTTTAGTGGACATTCGACTCCCGGACATTGAAGGTTCAAAGCTCATCGCGATGATGAGAGAAACGACGCCAAGAATGCGAAAGATAATCATCACAGGTTTTCCCTCCCTGCAGAACGCTGTCGAAGCCCTAAACAAAGGCGCAGACGCCTACATAATTAAGCCTTTCGACATGGACAAGGTGCTGCAGACAATCAAGGATCAACTGAAGAAGTACGAAGAAGAGAAGAAGTACAGTCAAGAAAGAGTCACAGAATTCATAGAAACTCGAGTCAAAGAACTGCAAGAAGAGAAAACGATTACACAGAAGAAGCAAAGATAGAGAGAACCTCAGTGCGAGCACGACCAGAAACTGAAAATCGCAGAGTCTCATTTTCACAGTTTAGGAATGGGCAATGTGCCACACGCAACGGGAAGTGTCGACGCAATACTAAAACGTGAACCAAGCAGGTTCGTTATTACTCTCAGGGTTCTCTCCATCTAGCTTTCTTGGCCGTTATTGCGGCAAAGGCGATCGTAGTCACTATCAGAATCAGCCAGTGCCCGATAACTGCCTTTCTGATATATCCCTTACGGCTAAAACTTCATGCCTGAAGCTCTGAAACTGCGATACCTCTGAGGGAAAACCAAATTTGCCGTGGTCTTGGCCTGACTGTCTCTGATACCCATCGCGATTTCCACGAACTCGCGTAATGTGGAGTTGCTGAATTCCCACGTTGGCTTTCCGTATCTCACGCCGTTACACATGGGGTCAACATAAACGAACAGCTCATTCTCCCTGTATTCGTATGCCGCGTCTCTTGCGTAGCCGAGTTTTGGCTGGTTTATGATTTTGAAAGGCCAGAGCTTGCACGCCTTGGGTTTCATGTACTGAAGCCCACACAGATAGTTGCTTGCGAAGTTGCAGAGGAAAGCGCATGAGCCGTCGCTGCTTCTCTTGATGAAGAGCCTGTCCAAGCCTGACACAGTCTGTTCGACGCCGTACTGTTTGACGATTTTGAGCCACTCGTGGAAGTTTATGACGACGCTGTAGAGTTTGCAGCAGTCCCCGCACATGGTGCATCTCCAGTCCGCAACGTGACGCCATGGGACAAACTGCATCTTATCTGCCATGAAAATCAACACACGGATGTTTGCTATTAAACCTATTTGGTGAAGGGTTTCAGCTTCTCCACGATTTCGTTTGGAATTTGTGTAGCTTTCCCAGTTTGTTTGTCTGCGGCCACAATCACTGCGTAGCCGTTTGCCAACAAAACCCCAGTCTTCTTATTGACGATCTTGAAGTCATACTTCACGGATTTTTCCTTCAGCTTTTCTATTGATAGCTCTACTTCGATTGTGTCGTTGAATCGGGCGGGTTTCTTGTATTGGCAGAAGACTTCAACTCTTGGAAACCACAGCCCCCGGGTCAGCTTGGCATCTGTGAAGGAGAAACCGAGGTGTCTGTAGAATTCCTCTTCTGCTTTCTCGAAAAATCTGAGATAGTTGGAGAAATGCACCACCTGCGCAGCGTCGGTGTCTGCCCACGAAACTCTGAACGAGGCCTTGAAAGTTTTGCTCGACATAGGTTCACACTCACTGAACGGCTAAGGCTTCACGTAGAGGTAGATCGTGTGCGATGGGTATCCTAGCAGCTGGTTTTCGCAGAAATTCTCAACCTTTAACGGCTTCCAGCCGACAATCTCGTAGTCGTGTGAAACGATGCGCACACCGCGCTTCAACTCGGCTTCAAGCTTGGGCTTGACCTTCTCATTTGCACTTGTCGTAAGGTACAGGAAGATGACGTCTGCCGAGGTCAGGTCCACGTTGAACATGTCACCGTTCACGATTGTTATCCTGTCCTGCAGCCCCTCTTCATAAACAGTGCCTAAGGCCTTTTTCACCAAGTCCTCTCTCAGCTCAACGCCAACCGCCCTTGCCCCGAAGTCTTTTGCCGCCATTATCACTGTTCTGCCGTCACCAGCGCCGAGGTCGAAGAACACTTCTCCAGGTTTCAAGCCTGCCATCAGAAGCATTTGGCGTATTACCTGAGGCGGACTTGGAACATAAGGTGCTACGTACAGCCTTTTAGCCTCCGTTTGAAGAGAGATAGCTATTCGGTTTAACCAGTCGTATTGCTCTTTTAAAAGACTTTCCGCACCTTTACGACACGTACGAGGCCTTCTTGGGCTGTGGCGTTCGAGCTTCACCGCATTTCATGCAGCTCTGAGTGCACACTTCAAGGTATTTTTCTTCGTTCTTCAACACTTCTTCAGCGGCTTTGCGGCACAGCTCACTTTGCTCTTCACAGCCAGCGTCTTTACACAGTTTCGATACATATTGGCAGATTTCCTGCACGTCTTTCGGGTCCAGTACGGCTCTGTTTGTACGCACGACTAGGCAGATCTCTCTTGCCAAGACGCATGTTTTCACATATTTAACACGTTCAAGAACTTCGTCGCGGAGTTTCTTCCGACTTATCTCCAAGTCCTCTGTCTCCTAGTGACAAGCAGTGAAACTTCTACGCACAAATACGTAGCCGTTGATTTAAGACTTGTTGTGAGTCACAAACATCTAGTGACCAAACTGAAGAAGCCAGAACAAACAGTGCTTGGTCTCTACCAGAAACGTTTGCTCATTGCTTTGCGCTCGGCGTCAAGAACCATTTCGTAGAACCTGTCACTCAGCCTGTGCTCTTTTTCAAGAACTTCCCTAACGTCTGAGGGCTGAACCCTACGAGCAGACAACGCGACGACTGCAGCCTTCCCATACTTTGATATTAGCTGTGCGCTCTGCAGCGCGTGTTGTTGTAGCTTTTCTTCGTTCTTGGTCAGCTTTTCACCTTTCTTTTCAATGATGGGCAGCGCTTTCTCTTCCTCAACTTTCAGAAGCCCTATCGCGTTGGACCCGCATCTTGGACATCTCGGCTTGTCTGGCAAGTCCTTTACCTTCAGCATTTCCATGTAGCTCCAGCAGTTCGTGCAAAGGAAGCTACTGGTTTCGTTGAGCAATCTTGCCTTGGCTGACTCAACAAGTACGGCACGCATTCGTTCAGGAGGAATCAGATCAGTTTTCATGCTCATCCGTTCAATACCCACACGCGCAATGGGCGTGGCGTTTCCGCCAGTTTCAAGCTTCTGCACTTTGACTTCGCCCCTGCGAATTCTATCGAGAACGTGGACAAGACTTTCCAAGTCCAAGTCTTTGGTGAAAACTTCCTTCAGGGCTTCCTCGTAAATCGGCGTGTCCTCGAAGCTTTTGACAAGCCTCTGAAGGCTTACGCTACTGAAGTCAGCCCACTTTTCCAGCGCGCCGAAACGTCTGGCAACATGAATCATTCGCCTCTTGAAAAGCCCGGTCTTCACGGTCGCCAGCGTCAAAGTGTCTCTGACCGCTTGTTCAGACATGCTCTGCATTTCCTCAAACAAGGACGCTATTCGAGCAGCGTTTGCAGCTCCCATAGTCTGAACGAAAATGCGGTACGGGTCATGCTGAACCACAACACCATATCCAACCTTATCTGAAAGCAACTGTCCCAAAAGTTGTGCTAAAGCTCTGTTCGTAAGCGAACCGAAGTTGATGTGAATGAGAACGAACTCTTCCCAGTCTTCGATGATGATTCGCTTGTCAGTCGGAACAGGGAAGCTTGCTTTGACCTGCTCCACAGTTTCGGCCAGAGCGCGCAAGATGACATCTTTGTCGGAAGGATAGTCTTCGGCTAGTTTTGCAGCTATGTCTTCTGGCGAAACTCCTTTCTTCATCTGCTCTTCAACAAAGCCTCTGATTGCGCCGACGTCCTGAGACACTTCGTATGGGACTGGAATCTCTTCACCTATCCAGCTCGGTATGGCGCCTGTTGGGTCGTCGACGGGTTTGACGTGGACTTTTTCCTCGGAGACGTGCTGAATGATCCACGGAGTTCCTCTGATGATGAATTTTGTTCCAGGTTTGCCGTATTCCGCCATGAACGCCTCGTCCAGAACTCCCACAGCGGAGTTGCTTGACTCGTCAACCACGAGAAACTGTT
>PEWI01000128.1:0-1182 GCA_002779555.1 Candidatus Bathyarchaeota archaeon CG07_land_8_20_14_0_80_47_9
ACGGAGATCGGACGCAGAAACGGGATTCACTTCGACTATGAAAGGATGATCCATGAGACTGAAGCGTGGCTCACTTACGAGGCTTGGAAGGTGATATGCTGCAGCGACTACATGGTTTCGCACGTTCGGTGGGCGTTTAGGCTTCCTGAAGACAAGCTGGTCATGGTTCCCAACGGCGTGAACGCTGAAGTCTACGCAAGCCATGGAGACGACCTGCATGAGTTCAGAAGCAAGTTTGCTCTCCCCGATGAAAAAATTGTGCTCTTCGTGGGAAGATTGGTGTACGAGAAGGGAGTCCACGTGCTCGTCAACGCCATTCCGCGGGTTTTGGAAAAAGTCAACGCTAAATTCATAATTGTTGGCAACGGCTATATGAAAGAGCAGCTTTCAAGCCTCGTCAAAAGCATGGGACTGGCTCACAAAGTGTTGTTCACTGGATTTGTGGACGATGATACTCTCAGGAAACTGCAGAGATGCGCTGACGTTTCGGTGGTGCCTTCTCTTTTCGAGCCCTTCGGCATAGTCACGCTTGAGGCCATGGCCGCGAAAAGCCCCGTTGTGGTCTCGGACACGGGCGGTTTGTCAGAAATAGTTGAACATGATATCAGCGGGGTCAAAGTCTACGTAAACAATCCTGACTCATTGGCGTGGGGCATAAACAGGGTCTTGACAGACAATGGCTTTGCAAACTGGCTTAGAACAAACGCGTTCAAGAAGGTTCAGGAAAAATATAACTGGGACAAGATTGGCCAGCAGACAAGTAACATCTTCCGAACAGTGCTGAATGAGTATTCAAAGAGTCTCTGGGCTCAAAAAAACGAAGTGGCTGGTTCAGTTTCTAGCCAGAAGATAGACAGCGATGTTTGAATTGAATATGAAGTCATGGATATTCCAGTTTGATGGCTTTTTCGCGGCAGGCATCCGCACATTTCATGCAGTAGATGCACTCAGGGTCACTGAATTTCTCCCACGGCAGATCCAAAATGGGAACCCGCATAGGACAAGCTGAGACACAAAGGCGGCATCCGCCTTTCGCACACTTGACCGGGTCTCTGCGCAAACCGAGAAAGCTGAACCTGTTCAGAACAGCCATGATTGCCCCGTGAGGACAGAAGTATCTGCACCAGCCGCGCGGGATGAAGGCTGCAAAGACGAGGACGAAGGCCATGATAAAGAATTGAA
>PEWI01000128.1:1362-7710 GCA_002779555.1 Candidatus Bathyarchaeota archaeon CG07_land_8_20_14_0_80_47_9
TCGCTCCCATCAGTTTTGAAGCTGAAAAGGTCACGCTGACGAACAGGGCGATGCCCAAGACAAAATATTTCATGTAAACCATAGAATCATGAGTTCTGGAAGAGAAGTCTGCCTGCTTACGTTTGATAAATCCCACTAGGTCTTGAACAAAACCGAAAGGACAAATCCAGCCGCACAGTGACTTACCGATCAGCACTCCTACGATTAGAAATGAGGCTAAGGCAAGCCATGGGAAAACAGCATTGTAAAGTGCGAACTGTAGAGCCGTGAATGCATCGCCTGCAGTGTTCTGTTGAAGCCCCCATGTCCAGAGAACAGGAAATAACAACGGCAAAGCTCCCAAGTTGAAGATGATTGCGCTGAAGAATATGAAGGACAGAAATTGCACTATTCTGCGAGGAGTATTGTACTTGAGGAGGTATTCTTTTATTTCGCCAGCCAACTATTTTCGCCTCTTCCATGCCTCTAACGAGAGTCCAAGTTATTTATTTTCCGATGACTTTAACGTTTTCCACAAGCACCCAAGGCGCCACTAACTGCCCAATCTTTCGCTCATTGTCAGCTACTGCAGAAACATTGGCCAATACTTGATAGATGTTGCCAGTGACCATCATCCCCTTGGTAGCATGAGTAACCTCACCTTTCTCGATCTTCCATGAAGGAGCCGCAACGACAGAAAAATCACCACTGGCAAGGTTGCTGCTGTGTGCACCTTGCACGAAATACACGATGAGACCGTCTTCTGCTTCGTTGACAAGCTTTTCCGGTGACCTGCTCCCTGGCATTATGTGGAAGTTTGTGGCTTCCACTGCCGGCGTGGACAAGTATCCAGCCCTAGCAGCGTTTCCCGTGCTTTCCAGCCCTTCCTTCTTGGCAGTGTAATTGTCATAGATGTAGTTGCGAAGGATACCCTTTTCCATGATAAGCGTCTTCTGTTGTGGCACTCCCTCAGCGTCGAATTTCCCCGTGTGGATGCCGCCTTTGAGCAGCCCGTCGTCATAGATCGTCACAGCTTCAGACGCTATTCTCTGTCCTATCTTGCCTTTCAACGCGGATTGGTTCCTCTGAACGTAGTCTGCCTTCACTGCGTTGATGAAGGTGTAATACAGAAGTTGCTGCAAAGCAAATTGGGTGAATATTACCTTACTGCCTTTTGTCTCCACCTTCTTGGCCTTCAAAGCCGAGACAGCAAGCTTGGCCGCTTCTTTGCCAACCCACTCAGGGTCTATGTCATATCTTCTCTCAGCGTTAAACTCGAAGCACACAGGAGTGACGTTTTTCCCATCATTCGCTACCGTTGCCAAGCTGCACTCGATAATGGTTCCGTGGTCAAAGACTGAAATGCCGTTCGAGTTGGCCACTGCATTGGACGGGTATGACGCGCCTGCTCCTCCATCTATCGGCAGCACTCGCTTGTCCGTCTGTTCTGCCGCCTCCAGCATCACCGATGCAACTTTCACCAAATCCTCTGCATGTAGCTCGACAATCTTGCTGTCATACGTGTCTTCAACAGAGCCGAGCGGCTTCTTGGGTGGAAGACCAAGCCAGTTCTCGTCCGGCTTGCTTGCCCTAGCCGAGCTTATCGCTCTGAGGATGGTCTCCTCAACAGCTACCTTGTCCTCTAGCACGTTAGTGTAGGAGAAGCCAACCGCCTTGTTTACTATGGCTCTAACTCCCAGACCGCAATCAATTATCCTTGAGCTTCTAGCCACCTGTCCACGTTCGATGCCAACCGTGGTGGTGAGTCCCTGATACGTGTAGGCCTCAGCTTCATCAGCGCCCTTCTTCACGGCAGAGCTGACTACGTCTTCGGCCAAGCTCAGCATTTCCTCGGGCTTAAGCACTGCCACCTACGAGCACCTCTTTCACTCTGATGTGCGGACCTCCATCACAAACGAAAGCCGATTGCCCTTTGCCGCATATTCCAGGCCACAGTTCAAAGTCCTTCCCAACAGCGTCCACTTTCAGTAGAGTCTCAAGAGTGTTGCCGCTTACAGAAGCATTGCGCACTGGTTCGCCAATTTCGCCTTGGACTATTTCGTAAGCCTCCTGTGTGCCCACCTGGAAAGTCCCGTCCAAGTTTGCTTCACCGCCTCTGAACCTCTTGAAGTAGTAGCCGAACTTGACGCCTTCAACCAATTCCTCGAAGGAACGGTCCTTCGGCTCCATGATTGTATTGCGCATTCGGATGAGTGGCTCAACGCGGAAGTCTTTGGCCCTTGCGTTGCCTGTTGGTTTCGCAGCGAGTTTATGTGCCGTTTCACGATTATGCATCAACCCTGTCACAACGCCATCCTTTACAAGCAGCGTCCTCTGCGAGGGAACTCCTTCATCGTCATACTTGAAAGAGCCGAAAGCACCATCTATCGTGCCATCGTCGTAAAAAGTGACAAGGTTGGATGCTATTCTCTTTCCCAGCTTGCCAGCTAGGATAGAGCCTGACAGGGTGAAGTCAGCTTCCGCCAAGTGCCCGAAAGCTTCGTGAACGAATGTACCGACGACATTCGGCGCCAGAACCGCTGGAAAAGTCCCGCCCTTAGGAGGTTTTGCCCGCAGTTGGTCAACGGCTCGCTTTGCGACTCTTTCGCCCACGATTTCTGGAGTTTCAACATCGAACACCTCGTACCCCGCCGTTGAGCCTACGGCATCTCGGCTAGAAGTGAGAACGTCTGCCTGCAATGCTGTGGCGCTCACTCCCAGCCAAACGTAAAGATTGTCCTGCTCAATGTATGTGCCTTCATTGTTCATGAAAAAAGTCGTCCCGGTCACGTCTAGATAGTCTATGGTGCAACTTTTGACGCGGTTGTCATAGCCTAACACCGTGTTGCTCAAACTCGATGTTGTGTTAATCTTGTCTTCAACTGGAACTTTCGAAGGGTCTTTCCGCGGTTTTAGCACGACTTTGTCTTGGACGGCTTTGGCTTCTACAAGTTTTATAGGAGCCTTAAGCCTTGAACTCGCAGCCTTCGCCATCTTACACGCGTCTGAGACTGCCTCGGTCAAGGTCTCAGCACCTAGAGCGCCGACGGAAGCAAAGCCCCACGCACCTTTCACAAGAACTCGCAAGGCAGCCCCGTTCTCAATTCCCTGCTTAGCCGCTTCAACGCGCCCCTCTTTGACGGTGAGCATTGTTTTGAAGAGCCTTTGCGCACGGGCTTCGACATATTCTGCCTCACGCTTCTGCGTAGCGAAGTTAACTACCTTGCCTAGAATGTCTTTCAAGAATTTCCTCTTCCGACGATTTGTCGGATGGGATTCTAATTGAAGCGGGTTTATATTGATTGTTATGGTTTCCCCGACGGGGCAAACTGCTTCAGAGCAAGAAACAAACAGTCTTTTTCATAAACGTGTGGACGAAACTGATAAACTGAAAAATGCTTATGTTTTTCGCAGCGACTTTATCTGGCTGACGAAGTCAAACTCGTCTCGTTCCCTTTCCAGTTCTATCCTGCGAAGCAAACCGTAGCTTGAGTATATGTCCCCCAAGATTTTCTGTTCAATGACGTAAGCACCGGATCTCAAAAAGTCTTCAAGCCCTGCGGCGAATATCTCGATTCTGTCGGCCACTTCCTCCTTCTTTAGTGAATAGTTGCTTTCTAAGTGCCTGTAAATCAGATGCGTGGCCTCTTCACCGAACACTTGTCGCAAGACTCGGTCGATGATTTTTTCGATTTTGGCGTCGCTTCTGTTGGTTGTTTGTTGTATGATGTTTTCCATTATCTTTGCCTTCTGGATGTATATCGTGTGTATTGCGACTTAATAAGTCTTGTCGTAGATTTGTTTAACACACATACAGCTAGACCATGCAGAAAGACCCTTCACATGAAGTCGGAGAGATTCAATTGTTGAACTCTTTGAGGACCGACCTTCTCTTTGAACTGGTCTTCGAAAATTGCAATCTGACCGTAAACTCCATCATATCCCGGTGCAATTCTGACGTCTCCTTCTCGAACTCTGACTACCGCTTCCGCTATCTGCACATCAGCAACCGACATTAGTGCTTCTTTAGACGCGTCGATAAGCACGGTGTACTCGTCGCCGAATCTCTCGATCAATGAATTGTAAATGCTCCACACCTTCTGGGTAGACGGAGAATCAACACGCAAAACAGTTGAAATGATTTCCGAAAGCGGGAGCAAACGCACAAAACCCACCGCGCCCTCAGGTTTGAAGCCAAGTGGTCTGTCAGCCAATTCCTCAACCCGCTGCTCGACGCCCTTAGTCAGTTTCCTGCGACAGACAGGGCAGATGTTTCCAAGCTTGATAGCCTCTTTCGCTGAAAGTGATACGTGACAGTTTCTGTGACCAGTCCAATGATATTTGCCGTAGGCTGGGTCGGTTTCAATCGTGAACTTAAACCTCTCAGTGTCTTTCCGCCTGACTGCGTCGACGACCTCGAAGTAGCTTGGCTTTTCCAGCTCGAACACGTTGGCCTCTCTTCCGATGCGCCAAGGCCAGAAACTATGACTGTCACTGTTCGAAACGAGAGCAAACCTGTCCAGCTTGCTCAAACGCCAATTCATAGGCGGATCCGAGGACAGACCAGTCTCCAAAGCGTAAATGTGCTTCGTCATGTCCTGATAGCAGTCTTCAACGCTGTCAAAGCCGCTGAACGCGCCGAAAATGCTGAACCAAGGCGTCCATGCATGCGCAGGGAAGACCATGTTTTCGCTTGAGACTTCCATCACTTCTTCGACCAGATGCGGCGCATCCATGTTCAGGGTCGGTCGACCGTCGGACGCCAAGTCGCCGTATTTTAACAGTCTGTCGTTGATTTGGGCTGCATTTTCCAGGCTGGGCGTCAGAATCACATGGTGAATCTTTTTGGTCTCGCCTGCGAAGGTGAATATCGTGCTTACCTCGGTCGTTGCCATGAAATGCACAGGCAGTTCCGGGTTCTTCGCAATCTTGTAGAGGCCTGTGTCTGGTTCTGGAACCAGCATTTCCTGCATTTCAGCGAACCATTTTGGATGGGTGAAGTCGCCTGTGCCCACAAGGTTCACTCCCTTGATTCTTGCAAAACGGCCAATTTCCTCAATGGACATCCTTTCACTTGTGGCACGGCTGTATCGACTGTGAATGTGCAAATCAGCAGTTACTCTCACGTTCTGCCCTCCTATCCCCCTTTTCGTTCAAGCGCTTTTCAATGTACTTCTCCCAGTCAAGCTTGAACATAACAACGAGCACGATGACCAGCAACGCTACTGCCAGAACCATGCCGATCACAATCGACATCCAGTCGCTTTCCGCTCCGAAAACACTTTGGATAGCGTGTATCGAAAAGCGGCCGCTGTAAGCGACTATGAGGTTCACGCAGAATTTTCCAATCAAGGCTGGAATGAATGCTCGGACAACGCTGTAACGTAGGATGCCCAATGGAATGAAAAGCAGATCGTCAGGCAACGGTGTTAGTGCAAAAATGAAGATGACAAGCCAGCCATATCTGTTGAAAACCCTCACCAAGACATCCATCTTGCTCTTATACTTCTCTCCGATCGCTTTTCTGCCGCCGAAACCGACGAGGTACGAAGTGAATTCTCCTGTGGCAGAGCCTATGCCCGCCGCGACGGCAATCCAGAGAGGCTCAAAAACCCAATTTCCGTTCATCTTCAACCCTGCAAGAGCGAAAATGACCACCGTGTACGGAATCGGAAAAAAGATGGACGCGGCGCCGATCAGGCTGATCAGAAATATTCCGAAGTATCCATACTGAACTGAAAGAGTCTGCATCCAACTAACCAAGTCTTGCAACTGCAAACCGAAAGCGTTCTCCCATCCCACTGATTTAGAAACCAACGCTTAAAGAGGTTACCATACCAAGCATCACACTTAAATGAAAGCATAACCTAAAGGAAAATCCACAAGATTTTGAGAGGAACCAAGAAATTGGCAAAGAAAAAAGAACCGATATGGATTGCGAGAGAGCTTTCAAGATGTAGCGGATGCAGAAAGTGCGAAATTGCATGCTCACTAGCCCACGAAAACCGTGTATGGCCAGAGGCTTCAAGAGTGAGGGTCTTCATGCTTGTCCCGGGTCTGGAGTTTCCGCACCTCTGCGCTCAATGCGAAGACTACCCTTGCGTAAAGGCATGCCCGTTCAAGGCATTGTCAATAAGCAATGAAACCGCAGCAGTTCTGGTCAATGCTAAGGCATGTACTGCCTGCGGAAAATGCATTAACGCCTGCCCAGGGAGAATCCCGCATCTTCACCCATCGAAGAACAAAATCGTGATTTGCGACTTGTGCAAGGGCGACCCGCAGTGCGTCAAGGTCTGCCATGAGGGTGGATATAACGTGCTGACGAAAGTGCCTAGAAGGGACATGTCGTACAAGCTCTATGCACGCAGG
>PEWI01000068.1 GCA_002779555.1 Candidatus Bathyarchaeota archaeon CG07_land_8_20_14_0_80_47_9
GAAGAAAACGGTCATGTGAGGACGGAATTCGGGAGATGTCTCCATGACGTCACATATGAACAGGAACCTCTAGGCTGAACTGGGTTAGGGTCTCCCTGTTGTCGTGGAGGTAGACTTCCACATCCCTGTAGCTCCTCCCCAGCCAAGCCTTCACCAGCACACCGACGATCCTGCTCCTAGAGTCGAACCGAGGCCTACCCACTCCACTCCTCTCCAATACGTTTGGAACGCCATCAATCGCTCTACACGCAGCTTCCAGAACAAAGAATAAAAGAACGGGTCTAATTAGATAGAAGAAGGAGAACGAGGAATTGCCTGCAGTAAGTATAAATTTGGCTCCGAAAAGATTTTTCCCATTCTTTTCAATAGATGATACCATACGCCCGCTGGGAAAGTCGAATGCACAAGTAAAGGTCAGTGGGTATTTCAATGGAGATGTTGCTGACTCCTTCTACAATGAACGATTAGAACTGGGCGGAGTCTTTACTGTCAGAGCACCCGCTCCTATTATGAGATGGCACCCTGCAAAACAAGGTACTACGGCGAAATTTCGCGGTCATTTGAGCAAGATTTATCCAGAGCTCGATAAAATAGATGATAACGACTTGGATATGCTAATAAGGAACATGAGAAGCAGAGAGGAATAGTTTGTCCTCATCGCGTGTTGTTGCTTCTCCGCCAAAAGCTTACATAGACACCATGGTATTCATATATCATTTCAAGAAACACGGATTAACATCCAAAGCAGACAATTTCTTCAAGGACATAGAAAGCGGAAAATATGCAGGGGTGACAACATCCTTCACGATCGCTGAATATCTAGGGGTCATGAGAAAAGCGTTGGCTGAAGCAAGAAATAGCCCGTCAACGTCAGCTGATGTCGCTAGGTTGAGGAAGGAAATTGAAGAGTTCATCAGCGATATGGGCATAGTATATTTTGATGCAGATACGCTTGTTTCTCCCGGATACGGTAAACTTTTTTCTCCAACAGAAAATATCGTTGAAAATGCCAAACATTTCAAAAATCCTAGAACTAGTAAATGGTATCTCGTTAATGGTGCCGATGCACTGCACGTAACTTTGGCAGTGAGAACAGGGGCAGATGTATATGCCACTTTTGATGATGATTTCAGAGGAGTTAACAATTGGATAAAGCCGCTCATGCTTTTTGAGGCGTACTAAATGCCTGAACCTATGTTTCCAGTGTTTGAAGAGGTAGAATTCGAAATAGAGAAAGAAGTATGGAATGTCTATGAACTTGATGACAAATCGACAATAAAAATGAGATGCATACTAGTCAAGCTTCTGACATCTTCTGTCCCAACAACTGTTCCGCCTGCAACAGGGGTTCCTCCAGGAGCAAAGGGTTTTGAATTCCAGAGCGTTTTCCAAAACATAGTTACGGTCATTAGATCTCCGCCAGAACTAATGGGAAAACCAACAGCGCAATTAACTCCGCAAGAAATTGAAAAATTGGAAAAGATTGAAGTTGGTTATACCCCATATCTTGAGGATTGGAACGTCTATAGACTGCCTGATGGAACTAAACTGAAAATCAAACTGGTTGTATCCGCCATCTATAGGATACCGAAACAATATGACCCATTTGGTTATCCCATCTACTTTGTTAATTCGACAAATGCTATAATTCCTGTCCCGAAGGCTAGACCCTAAGAAGCAACTGATGAGCAGAGTGTTTGGTAAGTGGCGTGCGCTGCGGGCAAAGGCAAAGTTTCACTTATTTTTGGAGCGGCTCGGCTTGCATGCGTCTTCTAACTGTGACTTTGACTCCCGTGCCCTTCTCCCGCTTCTTCATCTGTCTTGTTTCAAGCTTCATTATCTCTATGTCCTTTCTCTTGTTCAGATAACTTAACACTTCGTATTTCACGTCGCCCAAGGCCAGCAAAACGATTCTGTCATCCGCTTGCAGGCGTTTTTCAAGCTCATCTTTCTATTTTTCATCCTTGCCACAAAAGATGGGACCGCCCTTACCCTTAACTTCTTCATCCAAATCTTCGCACTTCCGTTTATGGGCTAACGTTTTAGTTTGTTAGGCGCAGTCAGCTTCTTAAAAGAGGAGGCTTTCCGCCAAACTCCCACCGATACGAGTAGGCCGTTTGCCAAGTTCCTATCATGGATTGCAAACGGTCACTTTTGACTTGGTTTCAAAAGCCCTATGCGAACCAGCTTATCGCCAAAAGCCAAATATCAAAGTATCAGAAAACCCAAACCCAACAATGGATCCGCCTCTTCCCACATTTGTACGCCATTCTCCATCTCTAATTTATGCCGCTCTCGCATTTAAGTTTGAGAAACCCAAACCCAGAAGAGATTTATTGATTGGGCTTTAATAATTAATACTGTTAAGGTTGGGGGAATCATGGTTCGACTCAAAAAAGATGATAAAGCGATGCCATTTCCAAGAAGACTGACGCGGATGGAACAAGAGCGTTTCTGGAGAAAGTTAGAAGAAGATGTCATGGAGTGTGGGGAAATAATGCCGAATGCGACTTCATTTCAAGGAAATTTTGCAGATCTCACGTATGATTCATTTAATGAAGCTGTAAAATATTATAGGCAATTTAAAAATAGCATATGTAAAGGCGAAGAGCCAAAAATTCCTGATAAATATACGCGCCCTCTCCCACTAGGAGAATCACTTGAAGACGAAATTGTAATAGTCACAGGAAGACTATATAGTAACAATAAAAATTGTTCTATAGAAGCCATAATTGAGGAAGTATATAGGGTAAGAGGGACAAGACCGAGTAAGGAGAAAGTCAAAGATACAATAAAAAGGGTTTGGAGGCAAAGTAAAGGGATTATACTCGAAAATGAAGAAAAATTATCATGGTTCATGATCGTGAATATTCCAAAAGAATGTCTTGAAAAAATTATTGAAGAAACACTCTCCCTTTATGAAAAAGGTGAATTATAGTTAGCGCTACCCTACATCAAGACCGTTTTGAGAGGTGTATCATCAACCCCAGATCCCTTGGCTATTCAATACTGTTCTGGAAACTCCAATTGGCAAGGCTCTGATCCGTGGAAACTGGATGGCCATAAAGCAGGGCATCAACAAAACACAGGCACACTAGCATTCTAGCCTAAATACTAAAAGTATGCCACTCATGCCCATGCCACCATGCAGGACTGCTCGCGTAGATTGTAGGCACTAACCTATCAGACCTATAAGAAACAATGGACATAGAATGATCCGGTAAGAACGTGCCAAAGAAAAGACCACATGCAGGACTCAAGAAGAAGAAGAAACGTTAAGAAACATAATCAACCCTTCTTTTTCTATCCGGCGCGCGCGGAGCAGCTTGCAGGACTCGTCAAGATCTGCGGTTTTCTATTGCAGACGAAGGTTTACCTGTTTTGGAAAAGAGGGTTAGAGATTACTGTTATGGCTAAACTTGTGGATTAGTGAAGTTGATAGTTTTCTTTGCCGTTTTGGTTTTTCTCAGGTATAACCATTGTGAAACGGGCTCCTTTGCCTGGAGTGCCAGTTTCTTGAATTGTCCAGCCGTAGACCTCCACAATCTTCTTTATCAGGTACAAACCATAACCGGTGCTGCCTCCTGTGCTATAGCCTTCTTTGAAGAGCTTGGGCTTTTCAGCAACAGGTATCCCGATACCATCATCTTCATACACCAGCTTGAGCGAATCTTGACCTGTCTTTTCATAGTAAACTCTTATTCTAGCGGTCTTCTGACCATATTTCAGCGAGTTGTCAATCAGATTATAAAATAACTGCCTCAGTAGTGAGTCTGCCAAGATAGTTAATCCATGGCAATCGTTAATTACTTTAATGTTGTTTCGGTTTGCGAAGAGTGAGATGGCTTCATTGACAGTTTTCTCAACGTCATTGTACACCAACTCTTCAGCCCCAAGCATTTCGTATGCTTTTGCGAAATCAAAAATCTTTACTGTTTGCTGAACCGCTTTTTCCATGTCTCCAAGCTTATCGAGAACTTCGCTGTTTCCAGCCAATTGCTTCTTCAACAGGTAAGCATTGCCTGTTACCGTAGACAGCTTGTTTCGAACGTCATGCCTGGTCAATCCGCCGACTACGCGCAACTTCTCATTCATTTTATCCAACTTTTGCAGCATCTCAGTCAATTCGTCTTCAGCTTTCTTCAGCTGAGAAATGTCCTTGTACGCTGCTATGTGGCCTATTACTTGGTTTTCGACGATTATGGGAGCGGCAGAAAGGGCTACAGGGACTAGGCGTCCGTCTTTTCTCTTTCTAACAGTGTCCTCGTGATACGTCTCTCCTTTGCTGGCCTTTTCATCGAATGCGACGGCTTCTCGAATCTTCTCCTTTGGTACTACGATGTCGTTGATGTGTTTGCCTTTGACCTCATCCAAAGTGTAGCCGAAAAGCTTCGAGAAGCGGGGGTTAATATTCAAAATGTGAAAGCTCGAATCCGTGTGCACTGCCGCCTCTGGATTATCTGTGAAAAGTCGTTCAAACATCTGTTGGCTCTCTTGAATTTCCCGCGCGTACGCCTCCAACTCCCTAGCACGATCCAAGTTGCTTATCGCAGTGACGGCGTGTGACGCCAAGATTTCAAGCAACTCCTGATCCTTTTCGTCAAAAGCGTTCAACTTTTTGCTTTCTACGTTTAGTACTCCAAGGGTTTTTTGCCCAACTTTGATTGGTACGGCGAGTTCGGAAAGTATTCCAGGGAGTCCTTCGACGAAGTCTGTATTCTTTCTTACATCTCGAACTATAACGGAGTTGCCAGTCTTTGCCACCTTAGTAGTTATGCCCTTCTTGCTGCCATCCAACGGCAACTCAAGTGGAAAAGGTTCTGGATATCCACGTTGATCTACTATGCAAAACACGCTTTTGTCAATCATGAAGAAATCTGCATACTCAAATCCCAGTACCTTTTGCATAGCGTCCAAGGTCAACCGATATATTTCTTCCATGCTTTCCGCCATGTTTAGGTCCCGACTGTAGGTGTTCAACGCTGAAAGGCTTCGTTCATAGCGTTTCCTTTCTGTGATTTCTCTATGTATGACTTCTATACCGATAGCTCGACCTTTCTTTTTGTACGGGCTGACGCTGATCTCAAGTGGAAGAGATTCTCCTTTTTTGTTCATTCCTCTTATCTCATATACGAGGGGAAGCTCCTCTTCTGAATATTCTGTTTGGTATTTTTCTAGAACCAGGGCGCGGTCGTCAGGATGGACAAAATCCAAGAACACTTTACCTTTCAGTTCTTCATCAGTGTATCCCGATGATTTCTTGAACGCCGCGTTGTAATCTATTAGGCGACCTTCTCTTCCAACGAAGATGCCCACAGGGTCTCGTATGCTTTCAAACAGGCTCCTGAACCTTTCCTCAGATTCCCTCAGCTCTTCCTCAGCCTTTTCACGCTCGAGATTTCCGTGAACACGTTTTCTGTTCTCAAAACGTTTCGTTTGGTATCCTTGTAGAGCGTTATGTTGGCTTCAATGCGGACTTGAGAGTCGTCCTTTCGTTTCAAGAATGCCTTGAATCCTTGAACATAGCCTTTCCCCATTAATTGCTTAAGCAGCATCTTTCTCTGGTTCTGGTCAACGCATGATTCGAGAAATGCCAATCCCACAAGTTCCTTTGGACCAGAGTACCCTAGCATCCTTGCTGCAGCCGGATTCGCAGAAGACACTTTACCATCAGGACCAGAAATTACCACGCCTATCCTACTCGACTCGAACAGTTTTTCATATCTTTGGGCACAAGTTCTTAGGGATTCTTCAGCGTTCTTGCGTTCTGTGATCTCTCTGAAGATCATCTGGTAACCTATCGTCTTGCTGTTTTTTTTCAAAGATCCAACATGCGCTTCTCCCCAGCCAATAGTTCCATCTTTCCGGACGTAGGAATATTCGAATGGTTCAGGCAGTCTTCCTCTCAATGCAGAAATCATGAGCTTCAGGTATTTCGGAATGTCTTTGGGTTTGATAGTCTGTAGTTTTGTGAAACGCTTGCCAACGATATCTTCCCTTTTGTAGCCTGTCAGCCTTAGAAAAGCGCTGTTGACTGACGTGATAACCCCCTTCATGTCTGTAGTCGCCATGCCATCAGGAGCCATTTCAAACAGTGAATGCCACTTTTCCTCAGACTCTTTCGCAGTTTCTTCTGCGTTTTTGCTGGCAGTGACGTCTAGGACTATGCCTACTGTACCAGCAAAGCCTCCATCAGAATCAAACAAGGGTGAACCAGAGATCTGAACATTCCGTGTGGTACCATCAGTTCTGCGAAATATCAGCTCATAGCGATTCGCCTTTCCTTTCAGGTGCTTTTCTGTCTCAGTTCTTATTTTTGCCCAGCTTTCTTCGTCTACGAATCTGCGCAGATTCATGCCTGCAAGTTGCTCTTGTTCATAACCAATGATGCCCGCGAACGCTTTGTTGGCATAAACAATGTTCTCTTCAGGATCCACATACGTGATTCCTTCAACCGCGTTCTGATATATTGTTTGGAGCTTTTGGACTGTTTCCTTCATCTGGGCTTCTGCGAAGTGTTTCTCCACGGTAGACCGCAGACAATGTGCCAGTTCGCAATACACCGTTTCAGGATCGCCAATCTTGTTAACATAGTGGTCAGCGCCCAGACTCCACGCCTTAACAGCAACTTCCTCTCTTCCTTTCCCAGTGAACATGATAAATGGGATAGTGTTTCCGTTCTTTCTCAGCATTTCCAGAAATTCAAGCCCATCTTTCCCAGGCATTTGATAGTCTGAGATGACTGCGTCGTACTCTTTCTCTTTCAGTTTGTTCAAGGCTTCTTCAACAGAGCCTGCAGTGTCAACGTGAAACGGGCCCTGCAACTCCAAACATTGCTTCGCAACCTTCAGCAAGCCAAGCTCGTCATCAACATGCAAGACACGAATCTTCGACTTCTCTGTGGAATCGACAACTATCTCGGCATGTGACTGAACAACAGATTCAACCATGCAAATCACACTTCATACCAGCTACTACACGCACGTGCATCAGTAACGTTGTTTTGAGTGTCTTTCTCCTGATTAAACACTTATGAACACGGAATCAATACTCAGAAGCAACCCCTCCAACAACCACACGAACACTCAGAGCAAGACCAATATTCAACCATAGAAGACAGAAAAAAGAGAGTTGCGGGAGACGTCTCCATTGACTGCGGAAATAGGGCAACCTCATACGGATCTGCGGCTTCCTGATGCAGACGAAGGCTTACCTTTTCTGGGAACGGCCCGCTTGAACTCATAGACATTTACGATCGTTTCTGTGAGTCACCCGCTGTTTATCCCGGTCCAGGCATGCTCTTACGAGCTCAGCGCGCGCGATTTCTGTCTCTTGAAGTCGTCTGCAAACCTGTTGTAATAGTCTACTCCTTCAAAAGCTGGAACATAATTTAGTTGACATTCTAAGCCACAACTGCACACTGCAATGACTTGCTTGTTCTTCCTATCCACCTCGATCCGCAATTTCTCCAACCCGCACTTGGGACAGAAATGTGGCCCATACAACAGTTTCTTGCGTTTGCTCCTTATGGCATCAGCAATGTATTCGGGAGTTTGATATCTTGTGTTTCGAGGCGACAACACAGAAACCTCAACTATGTCTACGCATGTTCATCCATTCAGATATCTTTCATCGGATAAGTCTCTTGCGGCAACGAAGCTTATCTGAAGAGTGTGCGCATATGGGCTCAAGCAAAACAGTTATAGCTCGTCCTAGCGAACAGAACGCATGGAATACCCTGAGTTTCAACGCAAGATTGCGCAGATCAAAGCG
>PEWI01000067.1 GCA_002779555.1 Candidatus Bathyarchaeota archaeon CG07_land_8_20_14_0_80_47_9
TTTCCTCTACTACAATCATTGTCAATGTTGACCTGACTTTGTCCAGTCTTCTGACGCGCCAGGTTACGATTTCCTTCAGTTTGTCCATTGTGTCTGCCTTTACTCTCGCAATTATGTCGTAGACTCCGTACACGGCGAAGGCTTGGTCAACGCCTTCGACCTTCTTCAAGTCTTTCAGTACGTCTGCTTCTGAACCTATCTCAGTGTTTATCAGCACGAATGCTGTTGGCATTCAAATCTCCTCAACTACTGTTTCTTTGCTATGCATTAAAATATTTTGCTATGTTATCTTCTTTTTGTGTACATGCAAATGCTGTAGGTCCCTCTATTTGGAGCCAAATAGAAATTGGATTCTTAGTGGGTAAGGCGTTTATGAAATGCGTCGGGCTTTTTGAGAAAATGCTTAGAGAAGGCTATCGGCTGCAGATTCCTTCGCGTGCGCGAGAAAAGCGATGTGTGGGGTTTCGCTTTCGCTTTGCCCCAGCTTCCGGCAAATATTATCCAGTATCTATTTCTGCTCAGGGCTTAAAACAACCCTTACAATATCTCTTTTTGGCACTCTGTGACCACACTATTGTACAATTCAATTTATGTTTTGAAACATATATTTCTATAGGGCAGAGCAAGTAGAAGGCTGGTTAAAACTCAGCGACCGAAATGACAAAATAGCATTAACTTTGGAAGGATACTCTTATCTTTTATTTGGGATAATAACTATTAGGTTTAAACATGTTAGAAGCTATTACAAGTCGTGAAATGCGTGCTTTGGAGTTGAACGCTGAATACTTCGGAGTTTCTAGGCTTCAGTTGATGGAGAACGCTGGACACAATGTGGCATTAGAGATTGCTTCAAGATTCAAACCAGACAAATCTGCTGCAATTTTCTGCGGTTTGGGCGGAAACGGCGGCGACGGCTTCGTTGCAGCCCGGCACATGCTTGCCATGGGCTTCAAAGTCACGGCCATCCTCGCTGGAAAAGCCAAAGAAATCTCTGACAAGGCAGCGTCGGAAAACTGGGAAGCAATTCAATCTCTGAAGAATTCAATACCGATTTACGAGGTTTACGATACCACACTCATACCTGACATAACAGCAGACATCGTGATAGACGCGCTGCTCGGAACAGGCACCAAGGGAAAATTGAAGCCGCCCATCCTGCAACTTGTCAAGAAAATTAACACATTCAAGGCGTTTCGGGTTGCCGTTGACGTACCAACGGGCATTGACGCAGACACTGGTGAAGTTTTAGGCGACGCTGTGAAAGCACATCTGACGATAACCTTTCACAAGCCAAAACGAGGATTTGAAAAAGCGAGGAAGTACGTGGGAGAACTCGTTGTAAAAGATATAGGCTTGCCTAGGCAATTCGAAGAGTTTGCCGGTCCAGGCGACGTTTTGAAGGTTACGAAGCCTCGGCCATCAGAGTCTCATAAGGGCGATTTTGGGCGTCTGCTTGTCATCGGAGGAAGCGAAATCTACTCTGGTGCCCCTGCCTTGGTTACTCTGGCTGCTCTGCGCACTGGCGTTGACTTGGCGTATCTTGCTGCCCCAGAGGAGACGGCTTACGCTATCTCGTCCATGTGTCCT
>PEWI01000170.1:0-7248 GCA_002779555.1 Candidatus Bathyarchaeota archaeon CG07_land_8_20_14_0_80_47_9
TTTACACGCATGGAGACAACAACAACCCGTCTGCCGAAGAGACGTTTTCCCAAGACTACTATATTGGCAAGGTAGTGGGAAGAATCCCGTATGTAGGCAACTTTTCCCTGTTCACCCACTCCATGGGAAATTCGTACCTGTTAATTGTTCTGATAATCATCATAGCTGTTATTATCTTGATGTTTCCCTTCACAAGCGGAAATGAGAACAAGCCTAAAGAAGAAAGAAAACTGTTTGGAAAAATAACCCTCAGAATGATTTACGTACTAGTTCTGAACGGTCTCCTCATAAGCATTGCAGTTTTCAGTTTGATAGGTGCTTTGACGTTCTGGCAAGTGGGCGCCCAACCACCTGAAAATGTGACCATTCGCGGCATGTACACCGACATACAATTCCATGAAAGTTTCAAGCAGAGCCACAACAATATTACAGGGATTCTCCTCTCTCAGGGCTTCCTGACCTACACGATCAACACGATCAATTGCGTTGCAAGTGACGGCATACATGAGGCCACGCGACTAGGCGTTACGACATTTTCATGGGCCCAAGCCGCAATCGTCGTTCTCCTCGTTTTTGACATCTGGGAACTGGCGAGATTCATAAGGAAAAGGAAGAGAGAAACGGTCCGGAATGAAAGCTTAAAACCCATATGAACAGAAAGGCTATTCTAAAGCATGGGCCTTCGATCGCCTAGACCGCGCCTGGCAAGGTTTCTGAAGGCATGTGTGAGGAAGTTCTTGCGAGTCCTTGTTCTCGCCGCAGTGATCATGCTTGGTGTGTGGCTGATTGTCGAGTTTGCTGTTTCAAGAGCAGGAAAGGAGAAGACCGAGGCTAAGCTGCAGCAGAACGCCGAAAAGTCTTCCGAAACCTAAGCCTTTATAAAGGGTATTTAAACACTCCACTACTAAGAAGTGGCGTTTCATGCTGAAGAGCAAGGCCATAATTACCATTCAAAACGTGGTTGCTTCCGCGACTTTAAATCAGAAGGTTGACTTGAACGCTGTCGTGAAAGGTTATCCAGGCGTGGAGTATCGGCCTGAGCAGTTTCCAGGATTGGTGTTTAGGCTTAAGAGGCCGAAGACGGCGACTTTGATTTTCAATTCTGGAAAGATGGTTTGCACGGGTGCCAAGTCGGAGAAGGAAGCGCGCAGAGCAGTTATGAAGGTCACTAAGGAGTTGAAGAAGGGCGGTATAATTATCATCAGCAAGCCGGAGTTAAAGATTCAGAACATCGTTGCTTCCGCAAGCCTAGGCGGGATGATAGACTTGGAAAAGGCAACCTACACTCTTGTGAAAACGATGTACGAGCCTGAGCAGTTTCCAGGCTTGATTTACAGAATGGATGAGCCCAAAGTGGTCATGCTGCTGTTCGCGAGCGGGAAACTTGTCTGCACTGGAGCGAAGAAGGAGCAGGATGTTTACGATGCGGTGCACAAGCTTCATGGGATACTTGAGGATCAGGCCCTCATATTCTACGAATAAGCCCTGTGCTTTCTTCATTACGTTTGGTTTTTCTATCCTTTTTTGACCTGTTTCAAAATGGTTTTCAGCTGTTCCTCGTCTATTGTTCCTATCTCGTGCAAGTTGCTGGCTATTTCCGTGATGTTCAGCACGGCGTGAAGTTTTATGCCGCCTTTTTGAAGCTTTTGTTTGCCGCCTTCTTGGCGGTCTATGAGCACCACAGCGTCAGTTACAACTCCGCCTTCAGCGGTTATGGCCTTCGCGGCTTTTATCAGAGACAAGCCAGTCGTAACCAAGTCGTCAACCAGTAAGATGCGGTTACCAGGTGCTAGAATTCCTTCTATTCTTCTCTGCCTTCCGTGAAGGGGCACGCCTTTGCGGATGTACAGAAACGGCTTTTTCAATTCGCACGCAATTATTGACGTGAAGGGTATGCCTGCAACTGGGATTCCCGCTACTCTTTCGAAGCTTTTGACTCCTATTTCGTCTTTGATGAAGCTGACGTAAAAATCGCAGATTTTTTGGAAGACGTCTGGAAAGCTTGGAACGATGCGCAGGTCAATGTAGTAGGGGCTTATTTTTCCACTTGTGAGTTTGAAGGCTCCGAATTGCAGAGCGCCTATTTTGTTGAGGATTTTGCAGATTTCGCGTTTGGGGGCTTCGTTGCCCTTTTGTTTCGGCAGTTTTTCACCCTCTTTTTGAAACTTCGTAGATTTTGCCCACTTCAGGTATCAGGCAGTGTGTTTTCGGTAGTTCCTTCTTCAGGAGTTCTGCGAATCTTTTCTGGTCTGCTGCTGAGCCAGTGTGATAGGGGACAGCGACTTTGGGTTTGGTTAGTTTTGCTATTTCCACTCCTGCTTCGGGTGAAGCGCCTGGGGCTATTCCGATGGTGCAGAAGACAACGTCGAGTTTTTCTCTTTCACCCATGGCTGCCATTTCGGGGTATGGTAGGCTGTCTGAGGTGTGGAAGACTTTCACTCCGTCTTCGCTTGTTATTATGAAGGATAAGGGTGTGGCAGCTGGCGGATGGTTGGATTTTTCTGCTTTCACAGTGACGTCGTCAAGTTTGATTTCGGACTCTTGTTGAGCTTCTTGGAGCTTGTCTTGCGGAATAGTATTTCTCAGTCTTCTGAATGACGTTGGGTCTGCTATTACCGTGCATTGGGTGAGCTTGTGGATTTCTGCCACCAGAGCTTGGTCTAGGTGGTCGTAGTGTTCGTGGGTGATCAGAACTGCGTCGATGTTTTGGAAGTTGCGAGGTTTGACATCCACGGGATCGATGACCAGCGTTTTTGACGGCGTTTTGATCGTCACTCCAGCGTATCTGTTAAACCATACAAAGAGGATTTCGTTTTTTTGAGGCTTCTTCTCGATTGACATACCTGTTTCCTCACATTGGATAAGTACTATTTCTGGGTCTTAAAGAACTTCCGCTAAGTTCAAGCCCTAGCTGTGCAAGCTTTTCTCCTATTTTGACCCGGCGTTTCTTCAAGGTTATGTTAACTCTTCGGGACTTGAATGATGGGAGATTTTTCTTGAATCGTTTATGCGACTTGAAATGACGTAATAGACGAAAAGAGGGTGATAATGGCTGTTTTCATGGTAGAAACATACGTTGTCAAACTAGAGAAGCAAGATGGGTTCATGGCACTCGGAAAGTTCGTCGCATGGAAAGAAAAGAACCCGCAGAGGCCTAGAGAGCTGGGATCATGGAAAATGTTCGCTCAAATGATTGGCGGCAACATTGGTGGATATGTCGAATTGGGAGCTTGAGAACTTGGCGGACCTTGAAAAGGTTATGAATAGGATGGAGCAACAAAGAGTTCAACACGACAATCGCATCAGCGTTTATGAGCTATATAGTCCCTGGCACATACTCGATGAATATATGGAACTCCGTGATGTAAACCAAGCATAAAACCTAGCTTTGTTAACACTCAACCTTTTTTACGCTAAACCCTAAGAGTTAACGGAGCCCTCTTCGATAAGGCTTAAAAGTTTCCGCCCATGTGTCTTCATATTCAAGTGGTGCATCATGGTTGACGTTTGGCTTCCTTACGGAAAGACCGAGGTCTGCTTGAGAGTCCCAACAAGAAACTTCCTAGGCTCAATCGAGCCGAGGGAGAAGCCTGCCGTGCCAGATGCTAAGGCTGAGGTTGAAAGAGCCATAAGGGAGCCTATCGATTCCAAGAAACTGGGCGAAATTGTCAGGCCGGAACACAAGATTGCAGTCGTTGTGGATGACGCGACTAGACCTGCGCCGAGCGATTTGATGGTTCAGGCCATACTGGATGAGTTGAACAGGGCTGGTGTCAAGGATGAAAATGTGACGGTTATTTTTGGTTGCGGAACACACAGGGCTGTGACAAGAGATGAAGCTGTAAGGCTGTTGGGAGAAAGCGTGTTCAGCCATGTGAAGACGGTGAGTCATGATTGCAAGGCAGCGGACTTGGTCTATGTTGGCACGACTAACAAACATGGGACTAATGTGTTTCTGAACCGTGTTTTCGCTGAGGCAGACGTGAGGATTTTGACTGGAGACGTGTGTTTCCATTATTATGCAGGTTACGGTGGAGGAAGAAAGAGCGTTTTGCCAGGCGTTTCAGGCGAGGAAACCATAAAGCACAATCATGCCATGCTTTTAGATGCAAACGCTAGAACCGGCGTCTTGGATGGGAACCCTGTGCATGAGGACATGGTTGAAGCTGCTAGGCTTGCGAAGGTGGATTTCATTTTGAACGTTGTCACTAACGGCAAGGGTGAGGTTGTGAAGGCTTTTGCGGGTGATTTGGAGCAGGCGTTCATGGAAGGTGTCAAGGCCGTTGACGAGATGTATCGTGTGACGGTGGACCGCAGGGCAGACATTGTTGTGGTAAGTTCAGGCGGTGAGCCGGCGGACGTGAACCTTTTTCAAGCTTACAAGGGCGTAGACAACGCCATTGATGTGGTTAAGCGTGGCGGTGTGATAATTTTGGTGGCTGAGTGCCTTGAAGGCCACGGGAATGAGGTGTTTTATGATTGGATGGTCAGGTTCGGCGAGTTGAAGGCTGTTGAAAGGGAGGTCAAGCGCAATTTTGTGTTGGGCGGGCATAAGGCGTATTACTTGTTGAAGGCTTTGCAGAAAGCTCAGATCATCTTGGTTTCTTCTATGCCTGACTATTACGCTTCTAACGTTTTCAAGGTTAAGACGGCGAGGGCGGTGAACGATGCCTTGAATGAGGCTTTCAACATCGTTGGCAAGGCTGGCAAGGTTTGGGCGATGCCTTATGGGAACTTTACTTTGCCAGAGGTTAAGGTTGTCGAGGAGCAGGTTGTTTCGCCGAGCGGTTAAAATGGGAAAAGTGATTAAGCTGTCTGGAACTATGCATATGGACTGAATGGAGACGAAGACGTTTGCAGAACACGTTTAGTCTGCGGAAATTCACTACGAGTGATTTGGAAAGCGTCACTAGAATCAACCGCGAGTGCCTGCCTGAGAATTACACGGATTTCTTTTTTGTGGATTTGTATCGTAGGTTTCCCGAGACTTTTGTCGTCGCTGAGGAAGACGGGAAGGTTGTCGGTTACATGATGTGCCGCATCGAGGTTGGCTTGTCAAATCTGGGTTTCAGCGGGCTGATCAAGAAGGGGCACGTTGTTTCTGTGGCGGTGATGCTCTCGTACAGGCGTAAGCACATAGGTGAAGCCCTGGTCAATAAGGCTATGGAAAACATGCTTGTGTACAATGCGAAGCAATGTTATCTGGAGGTCAGGGCGACTAACACTCCTGCAGTCAACCTGTACAAGAAGTTGGGATTCCAAGTCACTCGCACGATTAAAGGGTATTATGCAGACGGTGAAGACGCCTACGTAATGACAAAAAAGTTGTAGAAGAATCGTTTCTTGTTCTTCTTGGCAAAATAAGCAGAACTCCCTCGCGCATCGGAGAACGACCGTCGCTTCTATATACGAGAATAAATGCAAAAAGGAGTGTAGGTGAATGGAATCATGTTTACTCACACCAGCATTCGGACAAGCAACATGGACAGGTCCATCGACTTCTACACCAGACTAATGGGGCTCAGCCTCCTAAGTAGGCGAGAAATACCTCAGAACAACGCTGAAATCGCCTTCCTGCACGACCCCGAAGACAAGGGAGCAAAACTCGAACTCACTTTCTACAAGAAACAGAAGGAGTTCATCCAAGCCGACTACGAGGACCGACTGTTCGACCACATCGCCTTTGAGGTCAAAAACATGGAACAAACCATTTCCAAACTGCGAAAGGAAAAAATCACAATCACAGACGAGCCATTCAAACTCGGTCCCACTGGCCCACTCATAGCTTTCATTGAAGACCCTGACGGGACTCTGATAGAGCTGATTGAAAGAAAGTAATGTGTGTTGTGTTCGGTTAGAGTTAAAAGCAACATCGTGTAGGACCTCGTAGGCTTGCATGGTGAGCGTTGATGTTGGCAAGGGAGAAAGATGAAGCTCACAGAAAAGTTGAGAGGAGAATTCTCATTCATAAAGGGCAACTATGCAGTCTTGATAGTCAGCTGGATAATCGTGGATTTCGCCAGCGAACTGCCAGCCACCTACTTCGGACTCTACGTGCTCGGACTTGGTGCCACTGAGACCATCCTAGGCGTAATAGGCCTCTCCCAATTCTTGGCATTGGCTTCAATGCAGTTTCCAGGCGGCTACTTGGCAGACAAATACGGAAGAAAATGGCTCATCTCAACAATGACCTTCGGCGTAGCCCTCAGTTTCATTCTTTATGGAATCGCACCCTCATGGCACTTTCTGCTCATCGGTGTAGTGCTGATGGGCATATTTAACTCGACTTATCAGCCAGCCTTGAACGCAATGGTGTCTGACTCGCTACCCGCCGAAAGAAGAGGAATGGGATTCAGCATAATCATGCTCATAGCAAGCGCTTCCACGACACCAAGCCCAGCCGTCGCTGGTCTGCTGCGTGCCCACTTCGGCCTAGTCGATGGCATGAGAATAGCGTACGCCATCGTTGTAGTCCTCTTTCTGGCTGCAGCATTTCTCAGATTCTTCTTCTTGAAAGAAACCGTCGTAAACACCTCCAAACCGCACCTGAAAGAGATAATACACAGCTATCCGGCAGCTCTGAAAGAAAGCTTCAGCGTATGGAGAAAACTGCCCAAATCGATGCTCTACCTGTTCTTATCCTTCTCTATAACGATCTTTGGATTCTCAGCGACCAACCTCCTTACAGTCGTCTACGCCACAAGAGTGCTCCGTATAGACGAGGTAGTGTGGGCCTTCACCGTTGCCATCGTGCCTATAACCACCATAATCCTGGCCATACCAGTAGGCAAGCTTGTGGACAAAGCAAAAAGGAAAATACCTCTTCTGGCGTCAATGCTGATTTTCGGACTGGCAATGTGGGTCTTCGTGTACGCAGACCTGGCGAAAGTTGCTGCATCGCTCATCCTCGTGGGCGCAGGACAAGTAATGTTGACCGCATCTTTCGGAGCACTGCAAACTGACTTGACTCCCAAAGAGCAACGAGGAAAAGTAAACGGCTTCATCAACTTCGCCAACTACATAATCATGGCCACTGGCAGTCTACTGGGCGGATATTTGTATGAGCACGTCTCTCCTCAGGCACCATTCGTGATCGCGGCAGTAACAGTCTTGCCCTCATTTCTGCTAGCACTTGCGCTAGTGAAAGAACCAGAAAGGAGAGAAGAATGAGCCTAGCGAAGCATTTCACATAGTCAGCCGCAATTCTTCGAGAAAAAGACGGAATGGTCAGATTGGTGTAATCTCTGC
>PEWI01000170.1:7382-7524 GCA_002779555.1 Candidatus Bathyarchaeota archaeon CG07_land_8_20_14_0_80_47_9
ATCGGTGAACACCGTCGACAAGAACGTATTTTCCTTCAAGTTGTGCAACGACTAACGGCGGGAATCTTTCGCCTGTTTTCATTGCTTGATAATATGTGTAAGATGTGCGCCAATCTATTCGCATTCTCGGATGTATTGTAGG
>PEWI01000170.1:7544-7686 GCA_002779555.1 Candidatus Bathyarchaeota archaeon CG07_land_8_20_14_0_80_47_9
GTGGTTCTGTATGTATATGTTCTATCATAACGCTCATACTTCTGTAACCTCCCACTTGGAGATTTCAAAGAGTCCGAACGAACCACTATGTGCTGGGCGATAAGAACCTATGCCAACAACTTTTCCAGCCATGTCTAAAATG
>PEWI01000058.1 GCA_002779555.1 Candidatus Bathyarchaeota archaeon CG07_land_8_20_14_0_80_47_9
ACGTGAAATTGCAGACTTTGTGGAGATGCGCAAACGTGATGGCCATTGATCGTATGGGTTACACAGACCACGGACCCACCCACGTCAAAATCGTTTCCAACGTTGCACTGAAAATCTTGAGAATCTTGGTTGACAAAAAAGTTGTGCCCAGCATCGTTAAGAACTACGGCATGAAAAATGAAGATGCCGAGGTAGTCGTGGTTCTCGGTTCTATATTTCATGATTTAGGCATGACGGTCGCAAGAGAAGGACATGTGCTGTACGGCGCGCTCATAGCCTCAGAGTTCATTGAGAAGTATTTGCAGCATATCTACTCAGAGGAGGAACGCACCATCATCCTCTCCGAAGTATTACATGCTGTAGTATCCCATGAAGACCCAATTAAACCTCTGACCGTAGAGGCAGGCATCGTACGCATCGCCGACGCTCTAGACATGGAAGAAGGAAGAGCCCGAATTCCATTCCAAGCAGGAAAAGTGGACATTCACTCTGTTTCTGCGCTCTCAATCGAAAAAGTAAACATTCAAGAAGGCGAACAAAAGCCCGTAACAATAAAAATAACAATGTCCAACTCCGCTGGCATCTTCCAAATAGATGAACTGCTCAAACCCAGAATCGAAAACTCTGGACTTCAAAACTACATTCATGTTGTTGCCGAAATCACTGGAGAAAGAGAGAGGAAGATAATAGACAAATTCGAAATCTAAATCTGCACGTGATTTCAGGTGCGCTCGTTGCTTAAATAGCAAATAAGAAATAAACGACGAGTCCATAAGAGAACAGTAGAGGATAAGACGTTGACAGATATCGTCCTTGTGTTTGAGGTTCATCAACCTCATAGAATAAAACGAAGCTTCTTTTGGGAAAACAAAATGTTCAGACGAGTCGATAAGAAAGACTTTTTTGACTACTATTTTGATGCCGCCGTCAACCGAGAGGTTTTTGAACGAGCATGCAGAAAATGCTATTTTCCATCCAACAAAATATTGCTTGAAGTTATTGACAACCACAAGAGAGAGAAGAAACAGGTCAAGGTTTCATTCAGCATCTCCGGCGTCTTTCTAGAACAGTGCGAACTGTTCAGCAAGGACCTACTGGAGTCCTTCAAGCAGCTTTCTGAGACCGGATGTGTGGAGTTTCTAAGCCAAACCTACTATCATTCCTTGTCCAGCCTCTATCCAGACCGAGACGAATTCATTGAACAATTGAAAGCACACCAACAAATAATCAGAAGCCTACTCCATTACACGCCATCAGTCTTTGAGAACACAGAACTGCTCTATAACAATGCCATAGCCAGAACCATCGAGAAACTCGGCTACAAAGGAATTTTTACAGAAGGCGTGGAAAGAATACTCCATGGAAAATCGCCAAACCACCTCTACACGCCGAAAGACTGCAAGAAAACCAAAATCTTGCTTCGAAACTACAAGCTAACGGACGACGTGGGCTTCAGGTTTTCAGCAAGATGGTGGAACGAATGGCCGCTGACAGCGGACAAGTACGCGGGCTGGTTGGCCTCGACGCCTGGTCAGTGCATCAACATCTTTCCGGACTATGAAACTTTCGGGGAGCATCATTGGCCCGAAACAGGCATTCACGATTTTCTGAG
>PEWI01000248.1 GCA_002779555.1 Candidatus Bathyarchaeota archaeon CG07_land_8_20_14_0_80_47_9
AGCGTGTACGCTTCCTCGCCTCGTACTTCGCCCACGATGATATAGTCCGGCCTTTGTCTGACCGCTGCCTTCAGCAAGTCGAACAAGGTTATTGAGCCGCTCTTCTTGTCTTCATGCCCAAATCCCAGTCTTACAACAGAAGGAATCCAGTTTTCATGGGGCAGGTTAAGCTCCTGCGTGTCTTCAACACTTACTACTTTCATCTCGGGTTTTATGAACATTGAAAGGCAGTTCAGCATTGTTGTTTTTCCAGACGCCACACCGCCTGCCACTATGACTGAAGCTCTGTTTTCTATGATGTACCACAGATACGCAGCCATTTCAGATGAAATCGTTTTGAAGGCGATCAGATCTGAGATGCTTAATGGATCAACTTTGAAACGTCTTATGGTAAACGTTGAACCTCTCCTTGTAACCTCATTTCCATAGGTTAATTGTATTCGGCTGCCTTCTGGAAGCGATGCGTCCAAGATCGGTGACGCAATAGAGATGTTCTTTCCCGCTAGATAGGCTAGGCGGATTATGAAGGAGTTGAGTTCCGTTTCGTCTTTGAATATGACGTTGGTAGGTAGTGACTCGTATAGTCTGTGCCAAACGTAAATGGGTATGTTGACGCCATCTGCAGATATGTCTTCGATCAGGTGGTCCTTCATTAACGGGTCAATCTTGCTGAAGCCTATGAAGTCTCTCACAACGTAATAGATGAGCTTATCAACTGCTTCAGGCTGCACCTTTATGTGATACTTCTTGATTATGGCCTTGGTTTTGTCTTTCAGGTAGTTTTCTGCTTTCTCTCTGGTTTCTATGTCCTTCAGGTTGACGTCCACTTCTTCCATCAAGAAAGTCTTGATTTCCTGCAGTCTTTTCTCTTCTTCTCTGTTGAGTGTGGGCTCTATGATCTCATAGAGTGTTTTCTGCGTTTCTAGGTCTTTGACTATGGCGGCGTAAACGTAGGGTTCCTGTATGGGGTAGGCTTCTCTGAAGGCGGTTGGTCTTCTACCTGTTTTTATGATGACAGGTACTTCTGTCTGTTCTAGAGTTTTGGAAGTTTCTGGCTTTTGCTTCTTTACCGTTGATGTTGTCCTCCTTTGTTCAGAGTATACGGTACTTTTTCAGTAGATATACTGTGTCGTGAGTCTTAATAAGGTATATGCACACACAATCTTTAGCACGATTAACACTAACCAACTTAAATAGAACGAACCACGCTGTACTTTATGGAGATGCAGATTGAGCACAGCGGATGCTCAGCGCGTTCGAAAACCCAAACTGCCCAAGAAGCGGATTCTCAATAAACTCAGGAAGAGAAAGCCCAGCGGTTCACGAGCCTTTGACGGCGGAAAAGCATCCAAACCAAGGCAGCCAGCTCCAAGGAAGGGAGTGAAGTTCTGCCCAAAATGTGGGTCAATCAACATTTTTTGGGCTTCTGGCCTGCCGCAACTATGGTCAATTTGGGAGTGCCGAGACTGCGGATACCGCGGGGCGCTGGTTCTTGAGGACAGCAAGCTAGCTGAGAAACTACGAGAGGATTACGCCCAAAAGAGCGTTGAACGATAGGCTGTCTCATTCAAGCGTCGCGTGTCTGCGTTTCAAATCGACTTCAGTTCGCCCCAGCCGATGCATCAGCTCCACGATCAAGCTGTCTAAGAACACCATGCAGTTGTTTTCGAAGATGCTTCCGAGCGGCGTCAGTGGTTCGCGCTCACCGATGATTTGCCTAGCTAAGTAGTCTTCTTCTCTCGGCAACCCTGCCTTCGTCCTTCCTTTAACGGTTACAACAAGGTCAGCCAGATGGCCTAATGGAGATTCTGGAAAAGACGTGATGGCAATGACTTTCGCGCGGATTTCTTTGGCGGCTGAGCTTGCGGTTAACACCATTTTTGTTGTACCTGTGCCCGAAATGGCTATCAGCAAATCACCTTTCTCCGCGGCTGGCGTTATAGTTTCACCCAGAAAATACACGTTGAATCCGAGATTCATTAAGCGCAAGGCGAAGGATCTGGCGACGAATCCGCTTCTTCCCATGCCTACCGTGAAAATCTTCTCGTCTCTTGCCTTGAGCAGAAGCTCTATGAGTTTTTCAACCTCGCTCATGTTGAGCTCTTCAATGGAAAGCTTGATGCTTTCAACAATCTCATCTGCCGCTGCTTTCAACCATTTCAAGCGTTCCAATCTCCCGAGAGACCAGTTACACGACTGGCAATATTAAAAGGCTTGCGGTTTAAGGCAGGCTTCTCAAAAGCTCATTCACAGTTGGGATTCTGACGAACAGACGGGCATAAATCGCGATTACCAGAATTCCAAAGGTTATGGCTATCAGCACAAAATCTCCTCTTTGCATCTTGAGAACGTACAGATTCGTGCGTTTCTTCGTGGCACCCCACGCACGCGATTCCATCGCTTCAGCCAGTTCGAGGCTTCTGCGGATGGCACCTATAATTAACGGTATGAGAATCGGAATGTAGTTTCTTATTCTTTTGAGAAAGTTTCCGCGCTCAAGCTCAAGTCCCCTCGCCTTCTGCGCATCCATGATCGTTTGTGCCTCTTCAGCCAACACTGGAACAAAACGCACTGCAGTCGTGAAGGCAAACACAAATTCGTAGGGAACACGCGTCTGTTCCAGAGCCAACCCGAGGTGATCGGGCGAAGTGGTCAGGAAGAAGACAGAAAAGGACTCGACAAGCACCATGAATCGCAGAGTCATGGCAACGGCGCTTTCCACGCTTGGCGCAGTGAGCACGTAACCGTCTCTGAAGAATGCTGCACCTATGTTTGTCAAGAAGATAATCGTGGCAAGAAAAGCGGCTCCTCGCATTGAACGAAGCCATTCACGTTCAACGCTTGCCAAGAGAACAAATGGGATTTGTATGAGGAAAAGTATCACCAACGGCAACATTTCAGAGAAAAGTATTGCCACTACAAAGATTGCGCAGACGTAGACAAACTTCACTCTCGGGTCGAGATTATGAATGGGAGAAGAGACTTTTCTGAATTTGAGTCCGCTGAAAACGCTCATTTGCTCTTTCTCTCCAAAGTTTTGAGCAATATTTCTCTTGCTTCATAGACGTCGATGACGTTCTTGGGCAGTTTCATGTTAGGTAAGTGCAGGAATATTTGGGCTATTTGCGGTGGCACGATGGATGCTTTAGTCAAAACCTCCGTGTCCGTCAACGTCTCCGTTGCTTCACCGTCTGCAATGATCTGTCCGTCTCGCATCAGCAGAACTCTGGGATTGCATTCGGCCACAAACTCGACGTCATGCGTGACGATGATTACTGTTTTCCTCTGGGTTCTCATCTGCAAGATGAATTGGCGAAGCTTCTCTTTTTGCTGGTAGTCCTGCCCTATTGTCGGCTCGTCCAATATCAGTATTCTCGGGTTCCACGCCAGAATTGAAGCTAGAGCCACGCGTTTTCTTTCGCCGCCGCTGAGCATGAATGGCGAGGTTTTCCTGTACTGGGTTAAGCCTAGGAGGTTTAGAGCCCAAGTCACTCGTTTCTTGGTGACGGTTTCCTTGAATCCAAAGTTTCTCAGTGCGAAGGCTATCTCTTCCTCAACTGATTCGCTGAAAAGCTGGTGATCTGGGTTTTGAAAAACGAAGCCTACGTTTCTGGCGAGTGTTGCCACGCTGACTTTCGTCGTGCCAACATCGTCAACAAGAACTGTTCCCTTTGTTGGTTTTAGCAGCCCATTGAACTGTTTGACCAGCGTGGTTTTCCCGGCGCCGTTCTGTCCCATTATGGCTACGAATTCGCCGTTCTGAACTGTTAGTGAGATTCCTTTCAGGGCTTCTATGCCATTCGGATACGTGAAATGGACATCTTTGACCACGATCATCCGTCTTTCAAGGCCTCCGTCAGCATGCTTGCCATTTCCTCAGAGGACAATGGAATAGTGTTGCCAAGTTTCAGCCCATCTTTTTTCAATATCTGGTAAAGCCGTGTGGCTTTCGGAATTCCGATCCCGATCAGGCGGGCTTCTTCTGAGCGCAGAATTTCATGCGGATCGCCGTCTAGGGCGACTTTTCCTTCATCCATCACTATGATGTGGTCTGCATATCTGGCTGTCAAGTCGAGCCTATGCTCAACCAGCACCACCGTTATTCCAAGCTTTCTGTTCAGGTCGCGGATCACTTCGAAAATCTTTTTCGCGCTCAACGGGTCCAGAAACGAAGTCGGCTCGTCCAAAATCACTACTTCAGGCTGCATCGCCAATACAGATGCGATTGCAACTCGCTGCTGTTGTCCTCCTGAAAGCTCGCTTGGCGCTCTTTCCCTCAAATCGTACATTTCTGTGAGATTCAATGCCCAGTCAACTCTTTTGCGCATTTCTTCTCTGGGCACCCCGAGGTTCTCAAGTCCAAAGGCAACATCCTTTTCGACAGATAGGGCAAAAAGCTGGTTTTCAGGATTCTGAAAAACAAGCCCAACATGCTTAGCTAACTCATAAATCGGGTGCTCTGAGACATTCAGCCCTGCGACAATTGTTTCACCTTTCATTTCGCCTTGATAGAAGTGGGGTATTAGTCCGTTAAAGCATCTGCAGATGGTTGTTTTTCCACATCCGCTTGGGCCTGTGATTAATGTGAACTCGCCTTTCTCAATGTTTAGGGAAACATCTACGATTGACGGTTTAGCGGCACCCGGATAAGTGTAAGTCACGTTTCTTGTTTCAATTACTCCCATGCCAGTGGGCCTGCCCAGTTTTAAGCGGGCGGCTGGCTCATTTAAGAGTAGCTACTTAATTGTGGTTAGCCAACCTCTGCCTTAAAAGACGCAGGCAATACTTAAGCCCAGTCTCGATGTCCCCGGTGCCATTGACGCCAGCAGCTGTTGCGTGTCCACCGCCCATACCATTGAGAAATTCCCCCAATGGTTTAGCGATGTCTTTGCCTAGGTGAAGTCCAGTTTTGGTGTAGAATTCCCGATTGGCGCGCAGACTGATCTCTATGTTTTCATTCTTCTGTCCTGCTACGACGGCAACATGCGCTCCTAAGTCGATTATGGCTCTAGCCGCTGAGGCCTGATAAGCACTAACGTGAGAAAGCGCGACTATCCAATCTTCAACTTTGAGAAGTTTCGCCCTTCTGCAAGCTTTCAGCCGAGCAACGCGCTCAGAAAAATCCATCGGCAGGGCAAGCAATGGCAGTGTTTCTTGTGCGTTTACGCCGGCGTCGATGAGTTCTGCAATGTTTTTTAGTGTTGATGAGTTGGCTAGGATGAAATGGCGCGTGTCAAATGCTATGCCCAAGAACAATGCTTTGGCCTCGTTTTGGCCTGGTTTAACGCCCATTTGTTTGTAGAAATTGTAGACTATTTCGCAGGTTGAAGAAGCTTCTTCGCTGGTTATGCAGATTTTGGCTATCTGCTGCGTTTCTGGGTGGGCTGCGTGGTGGTCAATCACTATGATTGGAACCTTGGAGGCTTTGACCTTTTCAGCCAAATTGTCCAATTGCTGGATCGTGTTTGTGTCAAGCAGCACAATCGCACTTGCCTCATCGACCCTAGGTTCGTTTTTCATTTCTATAGGCAAATGATTGAGGAGGTGTTTTGAAAGTCGGCTTATTCCATGAGCTACTCCAATTTCAACTTCCAATTCTGGCCTCAAATACTTCAAGAGACCTGCAAATGCGTAGGCCGAACAGATTGCGTCAGGGTCTGCGTTGTGGTGGCACAGCAGAACAACCAGCTTGGCATTCAGCTCATCCAAAACTTGGGTTATGTCTGTGAACTGCACGCTAGCTCCCTCAAATACCTTTCAGCTGAGTTGAAAGCATACTTGACTGCTTCGTCTGCTAGCTTCTGCACGTCATAGTCTCTCATTGATGATGATAAAGCGATGTCCACGTCGATGGCGAGCTTGACGGGTTTCGTGCCTTCAACCTCGGCGCATACGTTCAACGTCTCAATGTCTTTCGGAGAAACCTTGGACAAGACGTATTTTCTTGCGTTCTCCTCTGCAATAGCGCACAATTCTTCAACCTGTTCACGGGTCAGTTCTGGTATACCCAACTCTTCCACAAATTTTCACCTAAACAAACTACGGTTGAGGGGAAGGTGAAACTGGATTCAAGTCTTGTTGAAGCTTGGTCTGCAGGTCCTTCAGCTGACCACGCAGGCGCTCCTCTTGTTTGGCCAAGATTGACGTTCGAGTGCTGAGCAGTTCTTTTCGCTCAACCAACTCTGTGCTTATCTTACCCTTTTCAGTTCTTATCAGAAGCGAACCCGTTGCCTTATATATAACCGCATCGTCGGCAAGTTTCTGCAACTCGCCCGAGGCTTGGTCAATTTCTGTCATTTCTAGCTCTACCTGCTGTTTCTGCGCCAGAACCGCTTGGAGCGTTTGTTGAAGCTGCTGAAGCCTGAGCAAGCGTTCTTGAACCTGCGGCGGAAGATTCGAAATGTCTTCGCTCACTTCATATTCCTTCCATTCTGCACAGCAACTAAGCTGAGCTATTAATTAAGCATTTTCTACCATCATACAGCATTCTAGTTTCACGGTGTATTGAGGCGTGGGTGTGCAGCTTGTGCTTCTATGACTTCCAAGACGCTGATTGTCGAATTCATCCATCTTAGATAAGCGTTAAGAGCTGCGCGCAAGGCAACTGTGTCTTTCGCTTTGATTTTCAAAACCAAGAATGAGCCGTCTTTCTGCAAAACTGCCTCAGATCGTGTTGTAGCCGCCTTCTTGGTCTCCGGCTCCAAAGCTTTGAAAACCGTTTCCAAGTGCTTCTTTGAAGCGAATCTCAAACGTACATTGGCTGCCACTTTCATTGCTTTGGCTCCCTAACGAAACCTGATACGTTGGTTATGGTTGATTTGGACACAATCTCTTACTCTCGAGTCGAAGGACACGGTAACTCCTTCAGAACGTAGACGGCATTTCTTCTATGTCAAATGAAAGGTTGTCGAAAAGTGAGGGTCAGGCTCTTTATTGGGTTTCTTCTTGAGCCTCTTCTTCTGCCTTCAAGACTTCCTCAACAAGTGCGCCTTTGGCCACGCGTTTCGCCACTATTCCAAGCTTCGTTGTCGGAGTATACGCTCCGCCTGTGAATGTGAATCCGCATTTTCTGCATTTCCACACGCCGACGCTTTCTCTTTTCACTCTTCGAAATCCGCATTGTGGGCATGTGTGAGGGGTTCTGAGCTCAGTGAGTACCTTGATGTACCTTTTCCTGACCGTGACTCCGTAGCGGGGTCCCAGCCCTCTTGTAGGACCCACTTTCTTGGTTCTCTTTCCCATGTTCTGTTCACCAGTCTAGTTTCTTGCGCAGTTGTTTGGCTTTTTCTTTGGCTGTTTTCGCTGCTTCCTGTATTTGTTCAGGGGTGAAGTATCCGTTGCCTCCCTTCTGGATTGCACATATGTTGTCGTCGTCATCGAATGCCATCGAAATTCTGGCATCCATAACCTGTTCTTCTTCCAGCCCCGGGTCAACAACAAGCTTGTTGTCTATTTTTGCGAAAGTAACCGTTATGGGATGTTTCTTCATCGGAAGCTGAGTGTAACCTGAAGTGAGTTTCACTTCGCCCTTTTCGATTTGGTACTTGCTCATTTTCGTGTTAAGCAAGGCAGCTGTGGCGGCAAGTGCTGAGGCGTCTATCAAGTTCCCGTCGTGGTTGAGCACGTAAACGTCCACAAAGATCACAAACACTTTCTTTCC
>PEWI01000143.1 GCA_002779555.1 Candidatus Bathyarchaeota archaeon CG07_land_8_20_14_0_80_47_9
GCCGAGAATAAGCCGCATTCTGCGATTGAGCGCTACCAGTTCGCATATGCGGCCACACTTTTGTGGGCTTCTCTATTACTCTCCTTCAGTCTTGCATGTCTGAAGCGAAATCGTTAAGATGCCTTCCAGGAAAACTTAACGCACCAAAAGAACAGCAATTCGTTGACGAATCGCGAAGAACCTAGGCTCTCCTCTTGGCGCCGCAGTTCGGACATGTTGTTTCAGTCTGCTGCATAAGAGCGCGTGCGCTACCGTTCTTTCCTGACGTCTTTAAGGCTTATGCCATTGTTTTAGTCTTACGTATTCCTAATCAAACTGCTTGCTTGAGTAGTCGTTTAATGACAACTCTCAAATTCCAACCCAAACTGCGCTTTGCCACAGTCAATCCGTGGACGATTCTGCGTTAAGGGAAGCTCTCAGCCTTTTCTTTCCAGGGCCCAGCTGAACTTCTTTCTCAGAGTCTTAGAATAGAAATTGTCTAAGTCAAAGTCCACCTTGTTAGCCCACTTCACATACACAATTGGATCAATATACGATTTTAGCGATGTTCCCAGGTTGTATTCTTCAGTTTTTCTCGTTAAATCTGTGTCAAGTCTAGCCTTGTCTATTCTCTTAACAAGAGCGTCTGTTTTCTTTCGCTGTGCAATCTTTTCTTTCAACGTGGCTTCAAGCTCTTTCAGCGTTGCTTCTTTCTTGGCTAGCCTTTCATTGAAGTTTGCGGGGATTTTGCGCTTATGGTTAGCGACCTTTGCTGCTTCCAAGTTGGCCATTTTTGCTTCGTGCTTCTTCACGTATTCTGGGTCTTCCTTCCCGACCTTGGATCTGTCCAAGTATTCTTGAACGGTTTTCGTGGTTCTCCACGTTCTGAAAACTTTAGCAGTCAGTCCTGGCATTTTCTGTGATAGAAACCTTGACACCTTCTTGGAGTCTGTTCCCTCGAAGAGGTACTCTTTGCACGTTTTGGAGCAGCTCTCGATGTTTCTGGTGATGGATGGTGATGCCTCTGCTTGGCTGACCCATCTCACTGAATCTTTGCCTAGAAAGTCGAAGTGGAGCGTGTTTCCCTCGATTTTGATGTGTTCAGGTCTGAGGGTTATTGCACCGACCGTGTCTGCTTCATCGGGGTCTTTTTCATCCCCAACTCGAATGTTTTGTGCGAGGATGAGCCAACACACCGTGGCTGTTTTTCTCTGTTCAATGTCCTCAGAATCCAAGCTTTCAAGGACGTGCTTTTCAACGATTGCGATCTTCTTGTCCAGCTTTTCAGCTTTTTCAAATTTCTCCTTCTCTCTGTTTTGTTTGAGAAATGCTGAATCCGAGAACCAAACATATTTGACCTTTCCAGACAACTTGTCCACCCACTTTGCAAGATACATCCTGTCCGACTCCCAGACTCTGCCTTTCCAATTGCCAGGAGGTGTGGAGCTGTCAGGAGAAAGGTTAAGAATTATGTCCTCTTCTCGCGGTCCTTCCTTCCACTTTCCTCGCTTGGGGTGATCTCCTCTTCCTGCGAAAATGCATGATGGCTCAGCTGTCCAGTTGGCAATTTCTATCTTCTGTCCGTCAACGAACGCACAGCCATACTTCTCTCTTAATGCTTCTCTCTTTGCTTTTCTTTCATTGGCAAGTTTCTTTCTCTCAGTCTTCTCC
>PEWI01000229.1:0-317 GCA_002779555.1 Candidatus Bathyarchaeota archaeon CG07_land_8_20_14_0_80_47_9
TTCTTGCCTCTTCATAGAGTGCTCCTTTCAGATTCAAGTGGCCAGGAATGACGACGTAGGGCATGCCCTCCATGTCAACAGAGATGAATGCTTTCATGAAATTCACGCGATACAAGTTCTATGCAGAATGAATTAAAGGGTTTCGATAATCAACACGTGCATGTTTTTCCTCCAAGGTCAGAATTGCTTCTTGTTGAAGATTAAGGCGGCCAAGATCAGCAAGACTGTCGAAATCAATATTCCCGAACTTATTGTGAATAGGGATGCGTTGCCTATGTTCAAGATTGTTGGGATCATCGGTATTGCAGAAATCTGGT
>PEWI01000229.1:330-1723 GCA_002779555.1 Candidatus Bathyarchaeota archaeon CG07_land_8_20_14_0_80_47_9
GACCAGGATGGCTCCGACGAGAACCGAAGGCGAAGCCACGCCTATCAACACTCCTGCAGCACTCGAAACCGCCATCATGGACATACTAACCGATACGGACTGAAGTGTGTCCTTCAACACTGTTCCACTTGCTCCGTCCCTTACAAGACAATCCGTGCCAATTCCTATTGCAATGGCCAAAAAGCTGGCAACGGCTATGCAAATGTAAACAGCGAAGAACTTTGCAGCAATAAGGTTCCACCTTTTCTCAGGCCTAATCAGAAACAGCTCATAGACGTGACGGTTCTTCTCATTAATGATAGATACTGCAAGCATTACCGAAGCGAGAGTACCGCCTATACTTGACACCAGCACGGCTGAAAGCAAGGTGAACGAAAAAACCTGCTGCGTACTCGCCGACCAAAACTGAAACAAAACAGCCATCAAAGGCAACCCAACCCAAAGAAAAATCATGACCTTGGACCTGTAAAACCCACGCAGCTCGTCCTTAAGAAGCAGAAGCAAGCTCATGCTCTTCCACCTTCTCCAACATATTTCAAGTAGACCTCATCTAAGGAAGGCGAAAGCAGGGTGACGCTGCGAATCCGACTGCCCAACTCCAGCAAACCTCGAATAAGACTGTCAATGATCTCGTCCACATTTGCTTCGCTTTGCAGATGCACCAAGAGCTTGTCAGGCGACGGCTGCTCCAAATCCTTGACTCCCTTAATGGACTTCAACTTCTGCCACCGCCCAGAGTCATGAGACAGGACAATCTCCACAGAATTCCCTGCACCGAACCGCGACCTCAACTCATCCAGCGTCCCAACAGATACAACACGCCCTCTGTTCAAAATGCCAATTCTGGTTGCGACATCCCCAACATCGCTCAGAATATGTGAGGAAAAGAAAATCGTGGTTCCATCCTCTGCAAGCTTCTTAATAACCTGCTTAAACTGATAACGACTCGCTGGATCCAAACCAGCTAGCGGCTCATCCAAAACCAGAAGCTTTGGGCTATGCAAGAGCGCTTGAGCCAACCCAACCTTTTGAGCCATGCCACCCGACAATTCAACGATCTTCTTGTTCCGCACGTCAGACAAATCCAGAACACCCAAAACCTCACCGATACGCTGCTCAGCCTCATCTTCGCTGAGACCTGAAAGCCTGCCAAAAGTCATTAAGGCATGATTCACCGTTCGCCACTCCTGAAAAGCAACGCTCTGCGGAAGATACCCTAGCATCCCATGAACTTCACGTCTCTGCTCAGGCATACGGAAACCGCCGATGTACGCGTCACCCTCAAAATTGCTCAAAAGACCAACTATGATCTTCATAGTCGTCGTCTTCCCAGCACCGTTAGGACCAATGTACCCAAAAATTTCCCCTTCCTGAACTTCAAGACAGACACGGT
>PEWI01000097.1:0-3647 GCA_002779555.1 Candidatus Bathyarchaeota archaeon CG07_land_8_20_14_0_80_47_9
GGGATAATCATCGGCAAACCAAAACGTTCGGACAGTTTGGCTCCAATGATACCTGCAAGCAAAACAATGATGACTTGTTCCATCATTACGAAAGGGTCAGCCACAGCCCCAGCCACCGATGATTCATTAATATTGTTAAATCATTTAACGATTTTTCTCTGAACTCTTGATTCCGCATAAGCCTTTTGCCTGTTCCACATTGAAATCGCTTTTGAACTGGTGCTCAAATTTCAGTCCCCATCTACAATATCTCAGATTGAGCTTCTTTAGCCAAAATAACCTCAGAATAAGCCCGAAACTAAGGTGTGGGGGGTGGGAACCTCACCCAAGTTTGCCGGTACAAAAGCATATCAAATATGTCTGGCAAAAGCTCTTAGGATGCCTAGTCTAGATCATCACAAACTACCCAGCATACGCACTTTTTCATAAAGCTTGAATGGTTTGCAGAATCGCGAGCACTCCAGCTTCTTTGGCTCTTCTCTGAAGGTATTCATTGTCCAGTTTGTTTTCTTGTCTAGTCAACACGCTCTTTACATCTTGTTCATCAGTTACTCCCCTATCGGGTCTAGCCAGCTTGTTTACTATAAAATCCTCTGCAGAAACAAGCCATGCCCAGGTGCTCGCATCTAATTTGACTTTCTGTCTTCTTCTTAGGGTTTCATCATCAAAAACAATCCCGTCAGGCTTCAACCACAGTTCTACTTCTATTTTCTCTTTCCGATCCAAAATAACAATCAGAGGGTTAAGGGGAGAGTAGATAGTCGGTTCAAAGTCTACTGATCGTAGCAAATTAAGAAACTGATTTAGTTCTTCGTCGGTTTTGATTGCTACAGCCAGATCAACATCAACTGTCGTTCGGATTCTTCCATAGAAAGGAAGAGCATAACCACCAATTATCATGTAGGGAACATTTTTGCCTTCAAATAGTTTCAGAAGTCTGTGAAGAGACCTTAATATTGCGGGCAATTGTGTTCAGCTCCATAAAGATTTGGAAGGGTGAATGACCATATGCAACAAGTCTACTGGCATATGATGCGTCTTTCACCGCGTGTTCTAAATCCTCTTTTCTCGCTCTAAGTGGTTTCATTTTCAATCTTCTGTAAGTTTCGAGAAACTCGAACCCTAAGGAGGTGCATATTATATTCTTTTTAGGTCTACCTCTTCTCGAATACGTAACTTGCTGCAAATTAATTAATCTCTCTTTGTTCATCTCTCTTAATAAGGAGATAACCTTTGACGTCTTCCATTCCAACACTTGGACTAAGTCTCTGACACCGCAGGTGGTCGATACAGCAGCTTCAAGTATTTGAGCTCTCTGATCCAAAGACATTTTGTTTCCCTCCAGGAAACTTATTCACTTATGAAGTGTGAGAAACTGCTATTTAAATATGCCGCAGCCCCTTCCTATGACCCAAATATTTTTACCGACAAGCCGATGCCAAAAGTTCAATTCCAACCCCCACTCACAATGTCTCAATTCTGGCTCTTCTGGCTCAAATAAGCTCAAAATGAGCCCGACATTGAAGTGCGGGGGGTGGGATTTGAACCCACGAACCTCTACAGGACAGGCTCCTGAAGCCTGCGCCTTTGGCCATGCTCGGCGACCCCCGCCCACAACAGAAATGATGGGTGAAAAGGTTTAAGAGTTACTGTAGGCTTTTCAATAGAAACGGTGCAACTTAATGCCGACTCACGGTTCACTGTCCAAAGCTGGAAAAGTAAGGTCGCAAACCCCTAAAATACAGGCTGTAAAGAAGAAAAGCCCGAACCCGTGGTTCAGAAACAAGCGAAACTACGAGAAAAGAATAATGCTTCAGAGGAAACCGGGACAGAACTGGGTTTAGACTAGGCTTTAAAGTTTTTATCCTTTTTCGCGCGTAGATAGCATACATGTTCGAAGCCTCACTTATAATTCTAAACGCTAATGTGGTGACCCTGAACCCGAAGCAGCGGCGAGCCGAAGCCATCGCCATACAAGACGGAAAAATAGTCGCCGTAGGCTCAAACCGCGAAATCCGCAAACACATCCGCCAAAAAACTAGAATCATAAACGCAAAAAACAAGACAGTCGTTCCAGGGCTCGTTGACTGCCACGTGCACATGACAGGGTTCGGACATTCTTCGCAGTCTCTCGACCTGAGAAATGTAAAGTCCATAAGCGAGATGCAGAAGAGACTGCGAGAATTCGCCGAGAAGAATCATGAAAGAAACTGGGTTCTCGGGGGCAAGTGGGATCAAGAAAGGTTCCGTGAGAAACGCTATCCAGACCGCTGGGACCTGGACGCTGCAGTCAAAGACAAACCAGTCTTCTTAACGCGTGTGTGTGGTCACATAGGCGTCGTCAACAGCGCTGCTTTGGAGTTGGGAGGCATAACAAAGCGGACTGCTGTAGACGGCGGAGAAGTAGATTTGGACGAGGCATCTGGCGAACCCAATGGAATTCTGAGAGAAAACGCCATGGACTTAATCGCGAAAACCATACCCAAGCCAACGCAACAGGAGCTTGAGGAAGCCTGCGTCGCAGCGTGCAAGAAGGCGGTGGAAGCTGGACTTACATGCGTTCACTGGATGGTAACATCTGCAGACGAAATAAACACGATCTGCAAGCTCGGTGCCGAAGGAAAGCTGCCCCTGAGGGTCTGCTTAGGCATTTCAGTAGACTTGCTCGATGAACTGATCAGGCTCGGTTTGCCCACAGGGTTTGGAAACGACATGGTCAAGATAGGTTTTGTAAAGATTCTGGCAGACGGCTCTCTGGGCGCACGCACAGCAGCATTGAAAGGGCCTTACTCTGACAAGCCTGAAACAAACGGAATGATGCTCTACACACAGAAAAAACTGAACAACCTCGTTTTCAAGGCTCATAAGGCTGGGCTGCAGCTGGCTATCCACGCCATAGGCGACCGCGCCGCAGACGCTGCTCTGAAGTCTTATGAAAAGGCACTGAAGGAGTATCCGCGGAAAAATCATAGACACCGAATAGAGCACTGCTCAGTGCTCAATCCAAAACTGATCAAGCGAATGAAGCACTCAAACATCATAGCGTCCGTGCAGCCGCATTTCGTGGTTTCAGATTTCTGGGCATCCGACCGCGTAGGCAGAACCAGAGCCCGCTGGGTTTACCCCTTCAAAACGCTCATACAAGAAGGTTTAGCCGTTGTCTCGGGCTCAGACTGCCCTGTGGAGCCGATAAACCCGCTACTGGGCATATGGGCTGCCGTGGCGAGAAAGAGCTTTGCCGAAGAGGGCTTAACGGTTGAAAAGGCCTTGAGGACGTACACAGCTAACGCAGCTTATGCCTCTTTTGACGAAGAAAAGAGGGGAACTATTGAGGTTGGGAAGTACGCCGACCTGACGGTGTTGTCGGATGATTTGTTCGGCGTCCCGCCTGATGACATTAAGAAGATTGATGTGGAAATGACGATTGTTGACGGCAAAGTGGTCCACGCTAGGAAGCCTTTTCTGCAGAGGCCTTAGCGGCTCGGGCCTCGGCTCTTCTGAAGAACGTGAAATACAGAGAGCTGGCTATGAAATAGGTGACTGTTGTAAACAGGAACGGTGTGAAAAAGTCGCTTCCAGTCATCATCGTGCCCGAGACAGACACAGTCACAGCCCTCGGAATGTTGTCAGCCATGATCATCAAACCG
>PEWI01000097.1:3684-7513 GCA_002779555.1 Candidatus Bathyarchaeota archaeon CG07_land_8_20_14_0_80_47_9
TCTGCAAAGTGGTTCCTATCGGGCCTGCCATGTTCATCAAGGCGGTCCGAGTAATGTCGGACGCCGCCGCCAAGCTCAGACTTGGAGACAAGGTCGTAAACATGATGAAAGGCATAGAAAGATATTCGCATAAAGCCACACTCTTGACCTTGCCAAGCTTCTTCGACAGTGCCGGTGCTACAAGAGTGCCCATGCCCAATGTTACATTGCTTAGAGCCGACATGAGGCCGACTTGCTCTGCTGTGGCGAGAAATCTCTTTTTGAAGAACACGTTGAAAAGGGGCACTACGAAGCCTGCGCCGAAACCTATGATTGCAGCTGGTATCATGAACTTGATGATTGTGCGCGAGCTCTTCACGTTTCGCAAGCTGAGCAGGTCTAACATCCTTTGTTTTTTCGGCCTCTTGTTCTCTCTTATCATCAGTATCGGAAGAATGGCTGCAAAACTCAGCGCAATAGATACCGCAAGGGATATGCGATAGCCGAAAGCCGACCCGTCTGCTCCTGTCGGTAAACCCGTGAAACCGTTGATTATGTCTGGTAAGACGCCGCCCAAAGAGCTGCCTATCACGCCCATAATTATCATCAGCGTCCAGCTGAAGCTGAACAAGTAAGTGCGTTCCTCCCGACTGCTGTTCTCCATCATGAACGGCGCCTGGGCCACCCAAGCGACTGTGCCAATCAAGCCCGAAGTAAGGCTTGCCAGAAGCAAGATTGAAGGCTGCAGGACCAAGATTTGGATCGGACTTATGAGGTTCGCCATTACGCCGATTATCAGTGCTTTCTTGTGGCCGATTCGTTCACAAAGCAAGCCTGCGGGCAAGGCAATGAAACCCACGGCTAAGAGGCTGGCAGTGGACATATTGCCTATGAAGTTCAGCTCAAAACCCACTTCGCGAAGATTCAGGTACAGATAGAATAGGACTCCCCAGATTCCTGAACCCAAGCCTTGGAGTACGATTGCAACAAGGAAGAGTCGGGCGTTACGGCTGAGCACGCCCATGTTTCGAGTGTAGTTCTTAACGGCTGAAACCATGTTCAAAGTCGTCTCGCCAAACCTTAGATTCCGTAGCATACCTAGTCTAAAGATAAATACTTTCTGAAACCCTAGCGCAGTCTATTTCTATAACTGCACGCAAGTTTAGTGTGGTTGCAGTGAATTTGAATAAGGAGAAGGCTCTGAGAGAGCTTGTTGAAACGTTGATGCACATTCCCTCACCTACTGGTAACGATCTTAACAAGGCCAAGATGCAAGTTGCCGCCAAATACAAGCTTGGCAAAATCCCTTCAAACTCTGAAATAATAGCAATCCTCAAAGCAAGAGAAAAAAGCAAGCTGTTGCTCCTTCTGCGAAGAAAAGCCACACGTTCAATCTCAGGCGTCACAGTCATAGCCGTGATGACCAAACCGTACCCATGCCCGCAGCAGGAACCGTGCGCCTACTGCCCCGGCGGACCAAAGTACGGTGTTCCCCAGAGCTACACGGGCTTCGAACCAGCCGCGATGCGAGGACTGCAAAACCAGTTCGACCCCTACTTGCAGGTTAGAAGCCGCACCGAGCAGCTGCAATCCATAGGACATAACGTTGACAAGATAGAACTAATCATAATGGGAGGAACATTTCCAGCCACGCCGCACGAGTATCAGACTTGGTTTGTTCACCGCTGTCTCGAAGCCATAACCGGCAAGGAGTCAGCTAGCCTTGAAGACGCAAAGAAGAATGCTGAAGCAAGCAAGATTCGAAATGTCGGCATAACTGTGGAAACGCGGCCGGACTGGGCGAAGGAAGAGCATGTGGATCGCATGCTGGACATGGGCGTGACTCGCGTGGAACTGGGTGTTCAGAATCCAGATGACAGAATTTACCGTTTGGTGGGTAGAAAGCACACGGTTCAAGATGTTGTTGAAGCCACGCGTATCATGAAAGACGCTGGACTGAAAATAGTCTATCATCTAATGCCTGGAATGCCTGGGTCAAACATGAAGAAGGATTTGGAAGCCTTCAAAGAAGTTTTCACCAACCCTGACTTCAAGCCTGACATGATTAAAATTTACCCTTGCTTGGTTTTGAAGGGCACGAAAGCCTACGAATGGCAAAGCGAAGGCACATACAGGCCCTATACGACCGGCGAGGCAGCAGACCTCATCGTTCAAGTCAAAAAGATGGTTCCGCCTTGGGTGCGCATAATGCGCGTCCAACGAGACATTCCCTCACCGCTCATAGTCGCCGGTGTGAAAAAAAGCAACCTTCGCCAACTAGCGCAGCAGGAACTGAAGGAACAGGGTCTGAGGTGCAGGTGCATCAGGTGCAGAGAAGTGGGGCACAGAATGGCCGTTGATAAAGTGAAACCGAACCCTGAAGAAGTGGAAGTCTTGACCACGCATTATGAAGCGTCTGAAGGCGAGGAAATTTTCATTTCGGCAGAGGACACCGAAAACGACGTTTTGATTGGGTATCTACGTCTGCGGATTCCCTCAGACAAGGCTCACAGACCAGAAGTAAAAGCCGTGCCTTGTTCCATCGTGCGGGAGCTTCACGTCTACGGTCCACTGGTGCCCGTTGGCAAGCATTATGCACGTGCTTGGCAACATAAAGGCCTCGGTGGCGTTCTCCTTTCTGAAGCAGAACGCATATCAAAGGAAGACTATAATTTAAAAAAGATTCTAGTCATAAGTGCACTAGGCACGAAGCAGTATTACATGCGGTTCGGTTACAGGTATGACGGAGTTTACATGTCAAAAATGATGGAGAACTGAAAATGGGCGCGGAAGAATCCTCAGGCTACAGAGGCGAGGCGCTCGAAGTTATCAAGAAGGCTGACGCCGACATTGGAGACAAGCTGTGCATAACAAAAGACGGAGAAGTATACGAGGGGATTCTGATACCGCGCTCAGAGTATGGTGATGACAAGCATGTGGTCATAAAACTGAAGAACGGCTATAACGTTGGCATAAGCATAACGACAAACACGAAGATAGAAAAAGTGGGAAAAGGAACAAAACCAGCATTTGTCGTGCCTCCTCCCCCTGAGAAGAACCCAGAACTCCCCCGAGTCACTATAATAAGCACGGGCGGAACCATAGCCAGCCGTGTCGACTACAGAACCGGCGCGGTGCGACCCGCCTTGACGGCAAGCGACTTGTACAGTGTGGTTCCTGAACTGACCGATGTGGCACAAATTGATGCCCAGATACTGTTAAGCCTTCTAAGCGAAAACATAACTCCAAGCCACTGGACAGAAATTGCGAAGACTGTTTCAAGGCAGATATCCGACGGCGTCGACGGCGTGGTCATAGCTCACGGAACAGACACCATGGGCTACACCGCTGAGGCTCTAAGCTTTGCCCTGCAAAACCTGCCAGTGCCAGTCATACTTGTCGGTTCGCAACGCTCAGCAGACCGACCAAGCTCAGACGCGGCGACAAACCTGATTGGTGCGGTCACTGCAGCTGCGAGGGCTCCATTTGCTGAAGTAGCATTGGCAATGCATGAAACGCCCTCAGACACTTCGATAACGCTTAACAGAGGAACCAAAGTCAGAAAATGCCACACGAGCAGAAGAGACACGTTCAAATCCGTAAACACATCGCCAATGGCAAGAGTTCAAGACCGAAAAGCAGTTATGCTGACCGAGGATTATAAAAGGCGAGATTTGACGAGAAAACTGGTTTTGAAGCCTGAATTCGATGAGAAAGTCGCTCTGGTCAAGTTCTATCCAAGCATGGACCCCGCGATAATCGATTGGTACGTGCAGAATGGCTATAGAGGTTTGGTTCTTGAGGGGACAGGTTTGGGGCACATAAGCAAATATTGTTTTCAGGCTGTACG
>PEWI01000052.1 GCA_002779555.1 Candidatus Bathyarchaeota archaeon CG07_land_8_20_14_0_80_47_9
CGGGTGCGCGTGCTTGAAAACAAAAAAGAGGGACCGGAAAACGTGATCAAGTGCGGACATCAACACTAGCCGTGAAGCTAGGGCAACCCCGCAATTACCCCCTAACCGGCTTTTCTCTCTGTTGCTGCTTATGGCTGCTCAGTAGAGTTTGTGGAATGTGTTATTTTTGTCTTTTGCCGCACAATCGCATACTACTTAACAGCAAGTCAGTCCGCTAGGATAGGTTTGCCTGTCCCCATACCCAAATGAGTTCGGGTGTACTTACTGAATAGGATTTTGACTTCTCGTCAACGTTAGTTTGGAAAATCTTAAATGCACTTATAAGTATCATGATTTTGTCAGTGTTTGGATAGAATCCCATTCATGGGAGTTGAGTGTATATGCCTGTTGAGATTGGTTTAGAGACGTATGCCGAGAAGCCTGTTGTGTTGCCGTTTTTTACAGGTCATGTTGCTAGGGGTTTGTTGTTGCATATTGTGAGGATGGTTGATCCGAGTGCGTCTGGGTTGCTGCATGAGTTGAATGTGTCTAAGCCATATAGCGTAACGCCTTTGCGGTTCAGGAGTAGAGGCCGCGCTGAGGGTGGCTATGTTTTGGATCCGATGTTTCCTTGCCGGGTCAGTTTCAGGTTTCTGAAGGACGAGTATGCCACGCTCTTGCTTAGTTTCTTTCAGAAGCAGAATAGTGTGCTGGTTTTTGACACGGTTTTTCGTATTGCTTCGTTGAGTGTGAACTGTAAGAGTTATGAGGAGTTGGAGAAGGAAGCTGGGGCAGTGGATACGTTTAGGCTTTCGTTTAGGTCGCCTACGTATTTTGCTAGTTTGGGGAGTGGTTTTCATTGGATGTTTCCTGATGTTGTGAAGATTTTTTCGGGTTTGATGCGTTGTTGGAACTTGTTTAGTGATGGGAGACGGTTTGGGAAGGAGGAGTATGTGGCGTATAGGGAGTGGTTGGGCAAGAATGCAGGTGTGAGTGAGTATGAGTTGTGGACGAGGCTGGCGGTTATGAAAAGTAAGAAGGCAACGGGGTTTGTGGGCTGGGCCACATATGAATTGAAGGATAAAGATAGCGAATGGAATAGGATAACGTGTATGCTGGCGAAATATGCTGAATATGCAAACGTAGGAGGAAACAAAACAGGAGGATTCGGAGTAACAAAACTTATCCCATCATCTCATTAAAATAAGGCAAAGATCAATTCTCAAGTTGAGTGAAAATAATGTTAGTTCGCGAATCCAAACCTGCTTTTTCTGAATTAGCTATTCCAAATTTTCCATTTCCAAAACCGTTTATTCATCAATACAAGTTTTTTGAGAATCGAAATAATGACATCATTTTGAAGAGCCCGACTGCGTCAGGGAAAACTTGCTGTTTTCTTTCCAGTTTCTTAGACGAATATTTGAAAGCAAAAAAGAGTAGCAAGCGAATAAAGTGTTTATATCTCGTACCTACAAGGCTTCTGATACAATCTCAATTTGAGAATTTGATAGGTGATTTAAAGAAGTTTGATGTGCCAAGTAGAGTTTTAGAGAGCGGATATTCCTACGCTGAGTTGTTTAAGCATCTTATGGAAAATGATTTCATTACAGCCTCTCCAGACATAATTTTCTTCATCTTGCTAAGAAAAAAGAAAACACAACATATCGAATTTGAATATGCTGAGCTCATAAAGAGCCTTTATTGCTTAGTATTTGATGAACTTCACCTCT
>PEWI01000193.1 GCA_002779555.1 Candidatus Bathyarchaeota archaeon CG07_land_8_20_14_0_80_47_9
CTCCCCGCACTTTTTGCTTTCACGCCGATTTCCGGCACCACGCTGGAACACGCAGCTCAACCGACCGTTCAGAAGTACAGGCGAATGCAAGTTGCTAGATACTTGATCGTTCACGAAGTCGCGGGGTTTGAAGACATGTGCTTTGACCAGAACGGTTCTCTCTCTGGTTTCGGTGTTGGGAAAGAGGTCCTATCGCGAATAATCCGTAGCGGGGAACCGTTCCTGACTTCAGGATGCCCAAATTGCAATCGACCGTATTATAATGAGAAGCCCAGCGGGCCGATTTACAACTATCCAAGAGAATTGACTGATAAGGAGCTTTCAGAAGTCCAGATGCAATTAGGTTTGGAAGAGTGGTAGCCTTCAAAATCATGATTATCAATCGTCTTCCTGCAGATCGACTAAGTCTTAGAATCGGTTCTGGTGTTTGTCAGTCGAAAAATCTATGTGTAGGATGCGCGTTTATGCATGCTAAAAGGTTGGTGTAGGAGTTGGTAGAGGCGTCTGTTGAGGACAAGAGGATAACCCTGAAGGAAGCGGTGAAGCTTGTTCCAGATGGTTCTCACCTTTTCTGGGGAGGTTTCGGATTTCAACGTCCGCCTATGGCTTTCGCCCACGAACTTGTGAGGCAGAACAAGCGCAACTTGACCATCTACACTTGCGGTTCTGAAATGGACATTGACATACTTTCAGGTGCAAGGGTCGCCTCACGTTATGAATTGGCATTCTACGCGATAGAGGGCATAGGTTTGGTGCCTAACATCCAAAGGAGAATCCGCGAAGGCGCAATAGAAATCGAGGACTACTCAAACTTGGCCATGGCCCTGCGATTCCTAGGCGGTGCGCTAGGCGTGCCGTTCATGCCGTTGAAAAGTATGCTAGGCACTGATCTTCTTGCAAAGAAACGCTTTAGATCGAAGAAGGCGGAGGTAATCGAATGTCCGTTCACGGGAGAGAAGGTTGTGCTGGTTCCGTCTGTTCGGCCAGACTTCAGTATCGTGCATGCTCCACGCGTTGACAGAGAGGGGAACGTGCAGATAGACGGCATAAAGGGCGAAGACGTTGAGGGTGCGAGAGCTGGTAAGAAAGTGATAGTGCTGGCCGAGGAGATAGTAGACACTGAGTTTATACGTTCTCAGCCCGACCAGACGGTTATCCCGAACATTTATGTTACTCACGTTGTTGAGTGCCCCTGGGGTTCATATCCGATGATGGTCTACAATTACTACGATTATGACATGGAGCATGTGCGAATGTATTATGATCAATGCAAGACTGAAGAGGGTTGGCAGAAATACTGCGAAGAATACATCACAGGCGTCAACGCCCATGTAGAGTTCTTGCAGAAAATAGGAATCGAACGCCTGATGAAGCTTAGAGCCAAGAAACCATTTCCATACTAGGAGGAGAAACGTGAAGATGACCAAAAGATGTGCGAAACCTGAAGAGTTTACAACTCTGGAACTCATGGCCGTGTGCGGCTCCAGACAAATCAAGAACGGAGACGTAGTTTTCATAGGCACAGGCCTGCCGCTGATTGCAGCCATGCTGGCCAAAAAAACACATGCGCCTAGGGCGAAAATTGTCTATGAGGCTGGTTTCATTGACTCAAACGCAAAGGACATAGCTTTGTCAATAGCGGATTCCAGACTTGGTTACCGCGCGTCCGCGGCCATCGGGTTGATCGAGACTC
>PEWI01000252.1:0-1036 GCA_002779555.1 Candidatus Bathyarchaeota archaeon CG07_land_8_20_14_0_80_47_9
CATGGATGGGAGCCCTATCATTCTCATTCATGGGCAGTGGAGAACAACTAACAGTCGGAAGCCCATATGGTTGGAGCAATGGCACCGACGCGGTGAGCATCAACGTCGTATGCCCAGGCGGTAACACTGTATACATAAGCAGCGCGCGCATAAACAACGCAAGTGCCATCGTTACTGGCGCTCCCGTCACAGTAACTCCTGGTGCTACGATACCAACAGTAATAAACGTGACAGGTGTCCCATTCTATTCAGGCTACTCCTACCAAATCGTGCTAGTAACCAGCAAAAACCACGAATTCCAAACCACGGGCATAGTGCCCTAGCAAAGCATCCGTCTCTTACAGGTTGAGGTTGGGGGCAGGATGAGGACAAGGACCTCTCAGTTTCCCTATATTGTTTCCTATTCGGAGGTGCAATGAATGGTCGTGGAAATAAAGGAATATGGCTCGGCAGAAGAGATAGCTGATACTCTGGAAAAAGAAATCTCTGATACTAAAAGCACGTTGGGCGAGTACCTGCGCCGTTTAGACGACATCAGAGCCTTGGCTGAGAAATCCAAGAAAATCCGTGAGGTCGTCATGAAGCTGGCCGGCAAGAAGGCTGCGAGCGAAAGCTTGGGAGAAATCTCCATCGGCAGCCTCAGCTTAGTGCTGGATGCGAACCCTTTCCATGAGCTGACAGCGATTGAAGAGGTTGTGCGAAGCCATCAGGAGAGACTGCTGGTTTTGCAGAAGGCTCGTGAGGCACTCAAGTGGCTGGATCAGCTTGGTGACACTGAAGGCTTGAAGTACGTTGTAGTCGAAAGCGACGGCGTTCCAGAGCGCATACTGTTCAAAATATCCTAGACGGTATGGAAGTGGACGTTATGGATACAGAAGTCTACTCGTTTGCCCTAAAAAATGCTCTGAATGAGATTCAGAATATCTGTCCAGACATCAAGAACGCGTTTATGTTCCGAGAAGACGGCGAAATAGTGGCTGTAGACGCAAACACTCCTGACAACACTGTTGTGCGCGTCATCGACGCTTTTGACGGC
>PEWI01000252.1:1086-1471 GCA_002779555.1 Candidatus Bathyarchaeota archaeon CG07_land_8_20_14_0_80_47_9
CAGCAGCAAGGGAAGAGTGAGTGTTTCCTGCATAAACGACCTTTACCTTGTCACAGTTACGACTAAGAAAGCAGACATGAACTATCTGAACACCGTGACGCGCGTCTTGATCCCAACGGTTCTAAAGTTGATTGAGAAAATCAGCCCTGCTCCCCTCAAGAACAACCTCTCCGAACCCGAAATGAAACCTGAAACCCCAACGGAGAGAAAGCCCGAAGAGCTTCTGCACGGATACGCTGAGGAAACTACAGCAAAGGAGCCTCGAGAACCTGTGCAAGCCGAAATCAAACCTGAAGCCGTGCTTCCGGAGCCACCTGTAAACCAGTTCATAGTGGAAAACATCGGTGGCTTATTTGTGCCTTCTGACACGGTGCGTGTTGACAAT
>PEWI01000037.1 GCA_002779555.1 Candidatus Bathyarchaeota archaeon CG07_land_8_20_14_0_80_47_9
TGCAGCGTCAACGCATCCATGTCGTATTTCCTTTTCACTCAGATGCCTCTCAGTTGTTCCTCGAAAGCCTCGGGAATGTACAAGTTCCATCTTCTGTTGAGGCTACCTCTTTTTCCACGGACCAAGTATTGTGGTGAGCCTCTGATTTCAATCTCCATCTTGCTGAGAGCAGTGTCGTTGATATGTTCAAAGAACGGTGATCTCTTTCTCAGAAGATCCAGGATGAAGCCGATCCGCCTGGGAAGACCCCTCTTTCCTTGCTGAAGTGTTAGGCTAATCAGTTTTTCAACGTCGAGTCCACGGAGATTTTCTAGACTCTTTATGCATTCTTCCCAGCCTCCGGCATATTGAACTCTGTCGATGCATTCCATGAATGCTCTTTCCTTGCTGCTAACTCTCAAAAAGCTGCTTCCGTAGGGTTTCTCGACTACCTGTGATGTCGTGTCTTTGATGAATAATGGTTTGAAAATGAACTGTTTGTACCTGAAAGGATCGAACCTGTCTTTCGAGTTGACGCACACGTAAGCTTCGTTGAAAACAGAGTAGGCGCAGCCGTAGTATTCCAAGGCGGTGTGGAAGCCCAAGTAGTATTCTTTTCTGATTTTGGAGGCGATTAAGAGTTTATCTGGTTCATGCTTTTCTGCTTTTTCGAGTGGAGATAGAACGGCATACAGACCCTTCCGGATTGCTTGGAGCTTGTGAGCTTCGATTAGTCTCTTGACGTATTTGCGATAGACGTATTTGCGGTTTGCAGAGCCCTCGATTACGCTAGACGATGCTTGCACAATGTCGTCAAAGCTCACTATTTTAATTGGGAGAAGAGCGGTGTAGAGTGCTTCAGTTTTGTTCACCATTCTTTTCACTTTTTTAACGCAGTTACCCATTCTATGGCATACTGCATTAAAAATATTTAAAACTTCCTACACCTACAACTATACAGAAATTTAACGCAGTTATCCACTAACGGGCATACAACATTAAATTCCTTAAAAAACACGTGTGATGGTGCGCGCGCTAAGGCTGAAATAGGGATACTCCCATAATCATAGTGGTTTTCTCAATGGGGGAAGCTGCGGGTTACATCCTTAGGATCGCCAGCGAAGAGTGGGTTAGGCAAGTCTTCGACATGGCAATCTACTACACGAGCCTATCAAGAAAATGGAAAGAAGGACAGACGATATTATTTGTATCCAAGACTAGTGTTGGTGACATGGTCATCGGTTACGGGGTGATTCAAGGCGTGATCAGCACAGATGAGCTTTCCGAAGAGGAAAGGCGTAAGTGCGAGGAACATGGTTGGAAGAGAGCAATAGAATTCACCTACGTGAAGAGATTTGAGAAACCGTTGCCGCTCAAGAAGACGTTTCTGAAAGATTCGAAATTCCGCGGCAGATATCTTCACGGACTGGTAATCAGCAAGGAGCAGTTAGACTCCATCATAAGTCAAGCCGAGATTCATTGTCTGTGATTGTCTAGACTAGAATTCAGAATAATCGCTGCTTTTCCCACATTTCAAAACAGCTACTCCCTGCTGAAGCAT
>PEWI01000055.1 GCA_002779555.1 Candidatus Bathyarchaeota archaeon CG07_land_8_20_14_0_80_47_9
AGTCTGGACATTCGAGACCGTATTAGGGAAAGGCAATCCACGGTTTTCTGAAGAGCGCAAGTTCATGATTAGCACTTGGCGACGCATCGCTTCTGATGCGCTTCCTCCACAGGCGAAGGCTTGGGCGAATTATGGTAATTCTGCTTTAGCCATGCGAGAAGCTGAGAGGCTGCGTTATGATGGCGCAATATTTTTGGATAATAGAGGTTTTGTTAGTGAGGGAACAGGCGCCTGTATAATGACAGTAAGAAATGGAAAAGTGATAACTCCGCCGGTGACTGCATCAATTCTTGAAAGTGTCACAAGAGAAACACTTCTTAAAACGATACCAGAGGATTTAGGCATTCCAGTCGAGGTGAGGGATATTACACGTGTTGAGCTTTATGCTTCTGATGAGGCTTTCTTGTGTGGAACTGGTTGGGAGATCACGCCAATAACTGGTATAGATGACTTGCCTTTGGGCAAAGAGTATCCTGGAGTTACAACGAAGCGTATAGCTGAATATTACGCAGACGTGGTAGCTGGAAAAGTAGAGAAACGTAAAGAATGGTTAACTTCGGTGTAAGCAATTCAGGCTGGCGTGTTGGTAGTGACTCCACCAAGGCTGGAGATGCCTCCCGCAAATCCCCTCTTCTATCGATGCTCAGCTCGATACATGACTTGCTAGTGCAGTACTTGGACATGGTTGAACAAATTGTGAGGGAAAAGAGGAAATGTTAGTGAAGGTGCAGCGGAAGGATGGAACGCTGATATCGCTGGTGAAATGATTTCAGCCGAACCGGCTGCTCAGTTGGAGAGCCCTAAGCCTTATATCCCCACGGCCCAGAATATTTTCGACATAGTGCTTCGTAGGGAATTGTGTAAGACTATGTTGAAACATTATGTAGCATTTGTATCGGCGATAATGGTTATTGTGAGTGTTAACAATATTCCTTTTGGTGCTTCTCTTGTTCAGAATTTAGGTTTGGCTCAGTCTAAAGGGCATGGTGGCTTTGCCTCGTTCAGTGGCGATCCATGTCGACTGGTCATAGGTGTGAACCGGACGCGTCCGCGGGCTTATGACGATTTGACAAATCTTGTTGCGAAAACAGGAGGAAAAACTGTCAGCAAGGTTTCGGTTGAAGGTCAGGCTATCGCGATGGTTGTTGACGTGCCCTTGGACAATTTATCATTTCTCTGGAATGAGGCTCAAGCGGCAGGTTTGGCCAGATACATGGAACCTAACATGGTGTTTAAGGCACAGTTTGTTCCAAACGATCCATACTACAGTAACCAGTGGGCTCTTCCGAAGATTCAGGCCGACTGGGCATGGAACAAGACTACTGGAAATTCGTCCATAATCGTGGCTGTCATCGATACAGGCATTGATTATAATCATCCTGACCTCAAGAACAACTATGTTCCTCTCGGCTATGACTGGGTCAACAACGATAATGACCCCCTTGATGATAATGGACATGGCACGCACGTGTCTGGAATAATAGGAGCCGAGTTGAACAATACAGTGGGCATCGCAGGGATTGCGCAGGTTAGCATCATGGCTGAGAAGGCTTTGAATAGCACTGGCTGGGGCTTTGAGACCGACCTAGCGAATGCCATTTTCGACGCGGTGCTTGAGGGTGCGCGCATCCTGAGCAACAGTTGGGGTGGTGATTTTGACAGTTCGCTTATTCATGATGCAGTTCAGTACGCGTACGAGAATGGGGTCTTAGTTCTTGCTGCGGCTGGGAACTCGAATGCGAACTCGAAGGTCTATCCCGCCGCTTATGATGAGGTAGTTGCCGTTGCCGCTACGAACCAGCTGGACAACAAGGCAGCATTTTCAGACTGGGGAAGCTGGATTGCAGTTTCAGCGCCAGGAGTCAACGTGTATTCAACAATGCCAACGTACCATGTCGCGCTTAACGATGTAGGTTACAGCACGAATTATGGTTATATGAGTGGCACTTCCGTGGCTTGTCCACAAGCCGCAGGTGTAGCTGCTCTGATCTGGAGCAGGTTTCCTAATGCCACGAGAAATTGGGTTAGAGGTCAGTTGAGCTTCACGGCTGACGATTTAGGGGATCTTGGTTTTGACGTAATTTACGGCTCTGGAAGAGTCAATGCGCGGAAAGCTGTTGAACAGGGGCCGTTGCAGCATGATATGTTCCTATTCAGGTATGATATGCCGAGGCTTGTTCAGCCTGGAGATTTGGTTCCCTTAAGTGTCGCGGTACTTAATTTTGGTTCAAGCAGCGAGAGTAACGTTAATGTGAGCCTTTTGGTGGATGGAAGCGTTGTTGATTCGGCGGTCGTTGATTATTTGGCGGGTGACTCGTTCGCTGATGTCACGCTTTTCTGGAATCCCATGGAAAGTCGGACCTACAATGTGACCTTGTATGTTTTGCCCGTTGCTAGCGAGACGATTATTAGTGACAATGTAATATCAGTGACGGTCAACGCACATTTCTTGGTTACGCTGAATCCGTCCAGAGGGCCTGTGGGAACCGGCGTGACAGTGACAGGCGTCGAGTTTACTCCCAACGGTCTGGTGAGCCTCACGTTTAATGACATGTTTCTCGGCTATGCAGCTACAGATGAGTTTGGCGATTTCACGTTTACGTTCAACGTGCCATTTTCGACGGCTGAAACATGGGTTGTCAAGGCTTATGATGCTAATGTTTTTGCGGATGCAAACTTTACGGTCGTCGATGTCACTCCCCTGAATGTTCAGGTAGATGTTGGTGCGATTCATTTCAGAGGCGAGATTGTGACGTTTCATGTGTACACGGCCTTCAATGGAAACGCGGTTAACGCTACAGTCACGAGTGTCTTGCTGTATAAGCCTGACGGCTCGAACGAAACATTGACGGCGCAGTCGGTTGCACAGGGGCTTTCCAAGATTTCTTACATGTTACCTAGCGATGCTCAGACAGGCTCCTACGCGTTGGTTATCACCGCAGGCTACTCAGCAAACACGGTTCAATCCAACGGAACGGCGTTCAAGTCATTCTTGGTGAGCCCAACTTTTTCAGGTTGGAACGCCCTGCTGATCAGCGTCAACGAGAGTGTCGGAGCGATACGAACCGACTTGGGCTTAGTGAACGTGCGCCTTGACGCACTTAACGCGACCTTAACGCATATTGAGGGAGAGTCTGTAACGCTCAACTCTTCTTTGGGAACCATTCGGTCTGACTTGGACACGATAGGGTTCAAAGTCACCGCGATCAACGGCACGACGGCGACTATTGAAACTGTTGTGGGCACGATTAATGGCACGGTGACTTCGATTAGGGATGAGAAGGCGACCATTTTGATTCAGGGAATCGGGCAGGTTGAGAGTGACGTTTCCAGTTTGAAGGCGGCGCGTGAAACGTGGACAATTCCACTGTACGTTATTCTAGCCTCGGCATTGGTCGCAGCCGCGGCTTCGCTACTGTCAGTTTGGATGTTAAGACGTAAGAAATCAGATGCGCAAGAGCAAGCACAGCCCAAAAGTCCAGAGGTTCAGTGAAAAGTGAAAGGCGGGATTTGAACCCGTGGTTAAGTAACGACGTTTCCCGCAACTCCCTTTTTCCTGAGGCATATTTGGATCATATATTGAACCCGGGGGGAGGTTATGTGCGCACACGCAAAGGAAAGGGCAGCGAACCTTGAAATGCTCATTGTTTTACAGAACGAAAGTAGGCGCGTTTCCATAAGAGGCTGGCGTGTTGGTTGTTTCCAGCTTCTAGAGGCTGGTTAGCTTCGAAAACAAGTGTTGCCGCGCGCAGTTATTGTGCTCTATTCTGCTTTCCACTTTACTAAAACGGTTGCCAAGAAGACTATGATTCCTGAAAAAACCACCAAGGGTCCAGTTGGCAAGTTCAAGTAACTCGAGAAGAGAATTCCGGAACAGGTGCTGACTGTCCCGAAAGAAGCGCTCAGCACTGCATATTTGGACAGGTCAGCGCTCACGTTCTTCGCTGCCGCCGCTGGAACGATTACTAGGAAACCCACTAAAAGTGTCCCTACAATCTTGATACCTACAGCCACGACAAGAGACACTAGCAAAAGGTAAAGTAGATTTGTCCTGCTAACGTCAATGCCTTTTGAGATTGCCAGTTCTTCTGAGATCATACCTAGTACGAGCTTCCTGTAGATCATCTTCGTCAAAAGCACTGCCATCACAGAGATGACTACTGCAACCACTGTTTCTAGGATTGTTACTTTCGTTATATCTCCAAACAACGCTTCAAGGAGGTCAGGCTCTGGTATGAGTAATATGCCGACTGCAAGGGCAACAGTGAACATTGCGCCAACGATTGTTTCGAAAGGTAACTTGGTGACTCTTCCTAGATGCCAAATGATCACGGCTGATGCAAACAGGAAAGCAAAAGCTCCAAAAAACGGATTGAAGTTGAATAATATTCCCAGCGCAAGTCCTGGCAACGCCACATGTGAAAGAGCATCACCCACAAGCGCCATCTTTTTTAAGACCATGAGAGAGCCCAAATAACCCGCTGAAACGCCTACGGAGATCCCTATCAAGAGGCTAAGCGTCAAAGCTTCTGCCACAGAGGATCACCTATTTTCGTCCGGCGCTCCTGCACACACTGTCTCGCCGTAGATTATTCTTTGTATTGATGGGTTCATTATTTCCTTTGATTCGCCAAAAAACTTGACACCCCCATCCAATGCCAACAAGTAGTCTGAATATTCTCTGACAATATGCACGTCATGCGTAATCAAAAGTATAGTTATCTTGTTTTTCTCCTTCAGTTCACTAAGCGTTGCGAATATGGGTTCTTCAGTATCGTGGTCAACGCCAGTTGTCGGCTCGTCAAACAGCAGGACATTTGGGTTATCAGTCAAAGCCCACGCAATCAACACCCTCCGAAGCTGTCCTCCAGATAGAATCCCGAGAGTTTTGTCCGCCACATTCTTGTTACTGAGTCTTACGGGGCTAAGAGAGCTTTCTACGTTTACACGATTTTTGTAGGACAGGAACTCCTTCACAGAGATGGGAATATCATCTACAGCGATGTTCTGTGGAACATAGCCTATCTTCACTTTTTCTGCCCATTCGATTTTCCCTGTGTATGGCACCAGATTCAATAGGGCTCTGAAAAGTATCGTCTTTCCAGCGCCGTTTGGTCCGAGAACGGCTAGGGCGGTTCCTCTTTTTAGCTTGAAACTTACGTTGTCCAGAATTGTCTGATTCTGAAGCTTCACGCTTAGATTTGATACGTTCAGCACGTAATCGTCGTTATTTTCCATGGTTCCCGTGCACATTTCATTCCTAGCCTCCTCTATCAATATAGACTTTACTGATGATTCGATTATTTCCCCGACGCACGATCGATAATGTGCAGTCAAGCGGGCTGGCGTGTTGGTTGTAACCCGCCTTTTGTCCAGTGTGGCATTCGGCTAATCGGGCTACCCGCGCCTCAGGCAGATTCCTCACCGGCGTCTGTTTGCCCTTTCCACTTGCAGGACGGCCGTTTCACCGTTTCCACCCAGCATTCTCAGCACCTTCGCATGCATCATCGGCCCTTGCAGGATGGACGTTTCGTTTCTGCTCCGTTGCCAAGGCTCTCGCCTTACGCCCTTGCGGACGCTGCAATTCTGCACGTGGGCGGAGTTTCCTCAAGCCTCTCAATGAGGCTCGAAAGCCACATGCCAACTCGCCAGCCCAACACCATAATGCGCAGCGCTCTGGAATAAGAATTTTGGAAACCTTATCTTGCGGCACGTTCAACTATGACACGGAAGAGCTACTAAGTCATGTCCAAGCGCGTCATCTTAGTTACAGGGACTCCCTGCGTCGGAAAAACCTCAGTTTCACATCTGCTCGCATCTAAACTGGACGCTGAATACGTGAACTTGACAGACCTAGCCATTCGCGAAGGCCTCATTTCGGGCAAGGACAAGAAACGAGGCTCAATAATCGTTGATGGCGGCAAAATGAAGCAAAGACTCCGCGAAGTCATTAAAGAAAATGACAAGGACACAGTTGTTGACGGACACTACGCAGTCAACGTCGTTCCCAAAAACCTCGCAACCCACGTTTTCGTTTTAAGACGTGACCCCATTGAGCTCAAGAAATTCATGGAGCAATCTGGGTTCTCTGGCCCCAAGTTATGGGAGAACTTGGCTTCCGAAATTCTCGATGTCTGTCTAGTTGATGCCCTAAACGTTCATGGAGAAGGAAAAGTGTGTGAGCTGGACACTACTGGCAAAAACGCTGAGCAGATCGCTCAAGAGATTCTTGGAGTCTTGAAGGGTCTCAAGAAATGCCGTGTCGGTCTTGTTGACTGGTTGGGCAAGCTAGAAAGCGAAGGACTATTGGACGATTACCTCAAAATCTAGCCTACCTTAGACTCAGAGCTATCTGGCGCTTTGCAAGCAACGTTATCTTTCTTCTGTTCGCGTAGGATTTGGCGTGGTCGCTGAACTTTTCGCCTATAATGATTGGGCTGGACAGGCTCACGTCTTCCGAAGCCTTGTCACTGTTTATTATGACGTTAACGCCTATCGTTCGGTTCCAGTCTCTAATCCAGACTCCCTGCGCGACGTGCCCCTTCTGAACTATCAAATCAAATCTTCTGGAAACTCCGCTGACGCCTTCAAGCGTGGTCTCTTTCTCTTCAACCTTGTAGCCTTCCTTTTTGAAATATCGTACTGCAAGTTCCACCAGTGCAGATGGTGCTTTTGTCTCTGCCTTCTCTTCGCCGCTCATTTGTTCTCCTTCTCACATCAAGCGTTATTTAGTCGGAGCGTGGAAAAGGTTTTCGGAGATGTCAACACGTGCCAGTCACGATAGTGGTTGTGTGCAGTCGATGCGGAGGGCTTTTGCTGGCTAAGGCTGGCCAGAAGACGAGAACCTGCCCGTACTGCGGCTCCAAAGTTGCCTTGGACAGAGCTAAGAAGGTTGCTTCAGCCGAAAACGCGTATGAAGCATCTGAAATCCTGCGCAAACTGAAGAGCGATGCTTCCGCAAGAGGATAGCATGCTAAGCGCGCAGAAGGCTCGTGAGGTAGGCCATCAATGCCAACCCCAGCAGAATAGATAGGAATTGGACAACAGATTCGTCTGCGTGAGATTTCTTGTGAAGTTCAGGCATAATATCTGTTGCGGCTATGTAGATGAAGCCTCCAGCTGCAAACGGCACCAGCAAGGCATAGTTGCTTCGGAGATAGGGGTTGTCGGCTAATTCTGATTTAGGTTTGTTTGTGGATTAGTCTCTTTTGGTAAGCAGGTATTGGGTAAAAGCAGGCATAAGCGGAGGGATCGGTATTGGCAGCTCTACGACTTCGCCCACTCGATGGAACTTCCAGCCGTCATCGATGAACTGGCTAGGCTGGTGGACGAGATCGGCGACCCCTGGCCTACTTCAAAAAGGGGCAGACCTCCCGTCCACTCACCGCGGAAGATGGCCGTCGTATGCGTCCTAACCGTCATGCTAGGCATCTCCTACAGAAACATGGAAACCCTCCTATATATTTTGAAGCTTCCATGGCACGAACCCGTTCCAGACCACAGCACCATCCACGAAGCCTTCAAGCGCATGCCCGAAGCCTACCTCAACCAGATACTAGCGAAGAGCGCGAGGCTCTGCATTGCGGAGTCTGGCTGGGTGAAGGGCATCGTCGCAGCGGACAGCACAGGCGTCGAGACAGACCGATACGAAACTGTAGACCTTAAAATGAAGAAGACCAAGAGAATGATCAGCATCAAATACCACGTTGTCGCCATCCTCGACTACAACATCATCATGGCAGCTAAGATAACGAGTCGAAGAACTGCTGATTCGCCCACTTTAAGGCAGATGCTGAAGAGCCTGCCTCAGATGGAGGGAAGCGTCTTCAACGCGGACAAAGGCTACGATTCGGACTGGAACTGCATGCTCGTATACGCTAAGAGGATGAAGCCTAACATAAAACAGAGAAAGACTCGGGGAACCAACAGGGGCCTTAGGTACCGGAGACGGGCTGCTGAAGAGTTCAACGATGCCGTCTACCGTTACCGCGGCCTTGTAGAAGGCATTTTCGGGGCGGAAGAGGTGGAGAACGGTCTCGAGACAAGGTGCAGGCTGCGATGGATGCAGAGAAGGTGGGGACTTGCGAGAGCCATAGGCCATAACCTGGCCGTGCTGAATAGGCTCAGATGCGCCAAGCAGCTCAACATAGAGCTCAAGCCGATTCTTCTGGACGCGGAAGCATAAGGGTGCTGGAGCAACGGAGGAAGGACCCAGCCGAAGAGCCAGGGGACACGATAATCCTATAGTCTTAGCTTGCACCGTCGAACCCTGAAGGTCTCGCAGGCCAATTCTTCCAGAAGCATACTCGGAAAAAACTGATCAGGCAAACAAGAAAAGAACGTAACCCAACCCCAAAAGGCACGGTACAAAAACGCCTAAACTAGAATTAGCCGAC
>PEWI01000012.1:0-1045 GCA_002779555.1 Candidatus Bathyarchaeota archaeon CG07_land_8_20_14_0_80_47_9
AATCTATGGAAGGCAATAAGGGAAACCACAGAAACAAGCGCGGCAGGACACCATTTAACATTCTTTCACCAAATCGTAGAGCCAATGTCTAAGAAAAACCCCAGGTTCACCGTGGCAGACTTAACGGACGCTTGGAACGAAAAGTTTGCAGATCGCAAGAGCAGCGACACTATCAGGAGGTGGGTTGATTTTCTATGCGATGTAGGCTACATGACTAAGGAGCCTGACCCGAACGACAAACGCCACAACCTACTGAAGGTCATACAAGAGAAAGAATCCCGTAATTACACGCAAAACGATTTACCCGATATTTTTACGCTTGATTCGCTTAAAGCATGGCTAAATGAAGCCAGATCAATAACCGCGGAAAACTACATCTCACTTAGAGAGAATCTCATCATAGACGCTGAAACAACGCCAGAAGCCATATTCACCAAATACTTCTATAGTGAAAATCAAAATTCCGCGGTTATCGTTTCAAGCCCAAACGAAAGCCCTACAGCCGAAAGCGACCATATTAGAACGGGTAATGAGAAAAGCCTGTATTATCGGGATTTAAAACCTTCTGATGGTGCTCCGAGCATGCTAGCAAACAACAGTGAATCGAAAGGGTATGGGCAGCGGAACCAAACCGCTTATGTCAGCCATGTTAAAACCGCTGAACCATGCTTCAACAGTTGTGGCCTCGCGTCAGAGTGGCAAGTCGAGATAGAACCTGACTTGAAACAATGTTTCTGTAACGGCTGTTTCAACAAAGCAAAGAGGGATTTAGAGCAGAGTGGTTTCAAGGTAGAGTTTGAGGAGGCTGGGCAGCAATGATATTTTGAAACGGCTTTTGGAGCTTGCTATGCCCAAGGAGAGGTGAAGACTATGTGTCTTAGGAAACTGCGTTTGCTTCTCAGACGGCCTAAACATGAAAACGCTGAACTGACGTTTTTGTTACAGGCAATAATCGGTCAAAGGCTCATTGGAGTATCGCAGGATAAGGATGGCACAATTCAGTTGCATTTTGACGACCGGGTTGTTTTTGTTAGAGGTCCGTTTC
>PEWI01000012.1:1181-1522 GCA_002779555.1 Candidatus Bathyarchaeota archaeon CG07_land_8_20_14_0_80_47_9
GAAGTGGTGTTGCATCTCATGCATGTTTAGATTTGAGGTGTTTAGATGAAGTTGAGGGTTTTGACTCGCCGGGCAAAGATGGAGTTCTTGTTTGCAGAAGATGATGTTTGCACTCTTTTGTTTGAGGGGCAACGTGCTCAGCATGCTTGCCACTTGTTTCTATCTTTTTTGAAGGCTAATGGAGGCTACACTAGGGCTGAGCTTAACAAGTTTAGTTGTGATTTGTGGGCTGGAAGAATTGAGAAGGGCTTCCGTTATAGTCGAGCACGGTTTTACGCGAATATTCGTATTACCTTGCTTACTTTGGGGCTTGTTGCTATCGAGCAGCGGTTTGTAGGCAA
>PEWI01000226.1 GCA_002779555.1 Candidatus Bathyarchaeota archaeon CG07_land_8_20_14_0_80_47_9
GAAAAAGGCGGGGAAGCAGGAGCAGGCTGGTTGGTCCGCAATCATCCCGAAAAAATTCGAGCAGACTACGTGTTAAACGAGGGCGGGGGCCTAGCAATCCCAGTAAACGGCAAAAACATTTACACAATTCAAACGGCAGAGAAAGGAATTCTATGGTTCAAAGTTAAAGCGAAAGGCAGACCAGGACATGGCTCCGTGCCCGGAGCAGCAGACAACGCCATAATGCGCATGAACCGAGTTGTTGAAAAGCTTGGAAACTACCGTTCAAGAATTTCGCTTGTGCCAATTGTAAAACAGTTCCTGAACGAAGTTGCAAAAGAGAACAAACTTTTGCAGCAAGGTGTGTCGCTTTTGCTTGAAAATCCTGAAATGGGCGATCAAGTTTTGGACATGTTAGCTCAGAAAGACAAAGCCATGGCTGAGGAGATTCGGGCAAGACTTAGAATGACTGCCACACCCACAATAATTCATGGTGGCGTAAAAGAGAATATAATTCCATCGGAATGTGAAGCTATCTTTGATTGCAGAATGCTGCCCGGGCAAACCACAACTGGAGCTTTGAATGAGACGAAGAATTTGCTTAAGGATGTTGGCCTAGAAAAGCTGGAGTTTGAAACAATTCAAGCTAATGAACCTTCTGAATCACCGTCAAACACGCCGCTTTATGAGCAGATTGTAGGCACTCTGAAGGAGTTTGAGCCAAACTGTTCTGTGGTTCCAATTCTGCTTACTGGCGGAACGGATTCTCGATTCTTCAGAAACATGAGCAGTACGTGTTACGGTTTTCAGCCGTTGCGTGCAGACATGCCTTATGGAGAAATGCTTAAAACCATACATGGCATAGATGAAAGAATCTCGATAAAAAACTTGGTATTTGGAACAAGCGTTCTCTGCGATGTAGTTGAAAAGCTTATGATGTGAGCGTGGAACGTTGAAATTGGAAATCCGAAGTTCGTCGCTTCTGAAAAGACTTAACGTGCACAGGCGATATTTGCCAATTCACTTCGAGAAAGCCTCACAATTCCTAGTGAAATGCCAGATTGTTGAACCCTACGTTGAAAAAGGCACGTTGCACGGTTGCATTTGCCCCTGGGAGATCGGTGAATCTGCCGAAGAAGGCGCTTTTCCAATGGTCGAGGATTTTCACGACACCCTTGAAGCGATATGGGTTTGGTCATACTTCACAAAAGTTTCCCATAAACAAAATTTTAAGCCGAATATAGATTGGGCATGGAAATACATCGTTAAAAATTGGGGAAGATTCATAGGAAAAGAAAAGAACGAAGACAAATGCTTGTATGACTGTTCCTATGTACTGCTTAGCCGGATCTTCTATGAAAAAGTTTTCAACGACAATAAGTATGAAAAACTAGTTACACAAGCTGGAAACCGTTTAGAAAAATATCTTAATACCCTAAAGTCAACAGAAGGCAGGGAATACTATGACCCTTTTTGGATGTCGTATTGTCTAGGCTTGGCAGCAAAATCGCTGAAACAAAAGAAATGGCTTAGAAATGCTGAAACTTTTGTGAAAAAAACAATCGTTAGTATAGAAAATCCTTTTTCAATAATAGAAAAGGAACCACATCATGTGGGACCTGGAGGTCACGACTTCTTTTCCCAAAATGCAAACAAAGCCTTAGCCTTAATATCTTGTTTAAATCGAGAAAAAATAGCGAAGGAAACCATATTTAAAAAATTCTTGCCATGCGTTCCAAAGAGGTTTGTTTCCCGACATGCTGATGAGAACGCTTGGAATGCACATTTGGCTACTGCAATTGGTAACTCCTATGTCTTCACAGGTAACGAAGAGCTTCTATATCCTTATTTTGCGATAATGAAGGAACTAGAAATAAGGGATGAACAAAAAAATGCTGCGCTTCCTCGTTCTCCCTCATTTTCACGTAGAGAATCTTGGGTTACTTTCTTTTATGCCCACGCTTATACTTCAGTGATTAACCTCAGCAATTGAAAGTGAAGTTATAAATACGTTTGAGTGCTTTCTCTATCTTGTTCTTGAGGAGGATTTGGAATGCCAGCGATAGAGATTGGAAGGGTTTGTGTGAAGTTGTCAGGTCGAGAGGCCGGAAGAAAATGCGTTATAGTTGACGTTGTGGACAAGAGCTTCGTGTTAGTCACTGGTCCCAAAACCGTCAGCGGCGTGAAACGGCGAAGGGCAAACGTTAATCATGTTGAGCCGTTGCAGGATAAGATAGACATTAACCGCGGCGCGTCCGACGAGGAAGTCGTAGAAGCTTTGAAGGTTGCGGGCAAACAGGAAGAGATGGCGAAGATAGTGAAACCCGCCTTGACTTCGGTTTAAGCCTATTATACTCCTTAAACCCTTTTCTTCTCCGTAGGAGTACAATAGCATTATGCCCAGAACTGTTGCGCCATGGGAAGTCAAGCGAGAAACATTGATCAGGGCTGAGGACAGAACTGACCCAAGCTTCGGGTGCAAGCCTGAAGAGAGACAGCCAGAGGAGTCCATGAAATTCGGCGTCATCAACTTGGACAAGCCGGCTGGCCCTTCAAGTCACGAAGTGGCTGCCTGGGTCAAACGCATCCTGAAACTTGAACACGTTGGTCACGGCGGGACTCTAGAGGCTTAGAAGTTCCCCAAAGAAGCCAGAGAAATCCCCACGTGACAGGCGTTCTGCCCGTAACGTTAGAGGAATCCACGAAGGTTGTTCAAGCCCTGCTCTACAGTGGCAAAGAGTACGTCTGCGTGATGAAGGTTCACGGAGACGTGGCAGAAGATCAAGTCAGGAAAGTTCTGAAAGAGTTTGAAGACGCAATCTACCAGAGACCGCCCCTGCGGGCGTCAGTCAAGCGGCAACTGCGAACGAGGAGGATCTACTATTTGGATTTTCTTGAAATGGACGGACGCAACGTGCTTTTCAAGGTCGGCTGTGAAGGCGGAACGTACATTCGCAAGCTTTGCTTTGACGTGGGCGAAGTTCTAGGTTGCGGAGCGCACATGCAGGAACTTCGTAGAACGAGGGCTGGGCCCTTCGTTGAAGACAACTGTGTTAGGTTGCACGACATGGCTTACTGGTTTATGCAGTGGCAAGAGAAAAAAGACGAGAAGTTCTTGAAGAAGTTTGTTCAGCCGATGGAGCGGGCATTGGCCTCGGTTCCCAAGATTTACATCAGAGATTCTGCTGTGGACGCTGTTTGCCACGGAGCTAATCTCACAGCGCCAGGCGTCCTGCGGCTTGAAAGCGGAATCATGGAAGGCTCCTTACTGGCGGTTTTCTCGTTGAAAGGCGAGGCAGTTGCTTTGGCCAGGGCAGCCGCATCTTCAGAGCACATCTTAAGCATGGATCACGGTGTGGTTGCGAAGGTTGAAAGAGTCCTTATGCCTAGGGGCACCTACCCAAGATGTTGGAAAAGCGGCGAGAAAGTCGATGAACAAAAACCCTAGTGGCGCAGAACACTATTTCACCGAGCATCCAAAGTCGAAAGCACGGTTCGGCCTGATCCGCACCTATCTTCGAAACAAGCCGTTCGAGTTCCTGACGGCCTCAGGAGTCTTCTCTAAGGACCGAGTCGATCTGGGAACACGGCTTCTAGTCGAAAGCATGATCCTTCCAGAGAACGGCTGCGTCTTAGACCTCGGGTGCGGCTACGGCGCTGTCGGAATTGCAGCGGGAGTTTTCAATCCTAACTTGCGCGTAGTCTTAGTTGACGTGAACATGCGAGCAGTCAGGCTTGCCCGACGGAACGTTGAGCTCAACTGCGTTTGGAACGTGGAAGTCAGACACGGGCACCTCTATGCAGCTGTCTGCGATCTGGTTTTCGACTGTGTGGTTTCGAACCCGCCCGTGAGCGCTGGAATGAAAGTTGTCGAAGCAATAATCGTTGAGGCCCCCGAGCATCTGGCCTGCGGAGGCACATTGCAGATGGTTGTGAAATCCAAGATAGGCAGAAAACGCCTGCAGTCTGTCTTTGAAAAAGCATTTGGAAATGTTGAGGTCTTGGCGCGCGGAAGCGGCTACCGCGTCTTGATTTCGAGAAAATCGTGACCTAGACAAGAGAATACGTGTTCAGTCGGTTACTAATCGTATTTAGGAAGTTGACATCGATTGAATGCTTCTGGCAATTGATCTCTTAACGTCCTCTTTGGTCTTTTGAGGTTTCCATCCGAGCAACCTTTGTATCTTCTCTATTGATTCTGAAGCGGATGCTTTGCTCGGCTGGTCTTTGGTCAAAGTGATTATGCTCTTTGAACCAGTCAGTTGTGCAAGGAGCTGACAAAGCTCGTAGTATGACATGTAAGTCGCTGGGTTTGAAAGGTTGAAAACTTGCCCGTATGCTTTCTTGTTCAAAGTGGCTGTTAGGAAAGCTTGGACTACTTCGTCAACGTGGATGGTTGCGAAACCTTGTCCTTCCGTCACTTCTACTTTTTCTCCCTTAATCAATGGGTCGACCATCGCCTTGCTGAGAAACAATGCTTCGTTGTCGTCGTAGACGACCTCTATGCGAAAGACTGTAACGGGCAGTCCGTAATGGTGATGGTACATTAGGCAAAGCTTCTCGGTGGTGAGCTTCAATATGCCGTACGCGGGTCCGGGGTCGCCTGCCCACATCTCGGGCCTGCAGGTAGTCTCCTCATCCAGAACGGGCGATTTGGGTTCTCCGTAAACTGCGCAGCTGCTGGAAAAAAGAAAATGCTTGACTTCGTGCGATTTGGCTGTGTCTAGCAGGTTAAGCGTGCCTCTGATGTTGGCTTCGAACAAGTCTGCGAGGGGAAGCGTGTGTCTCCAGGTGTGACCGTCCCAGTTGATTGCTAGGTGGTAGATCACATCTACGTCTTTGACAGCCTGTTCGGCAACGTCTCTGTCGCTCATGCCTCCGTGCAGGTCATTGCTGCCGACGCCTATGAACTCCAGATTTCGGTTCGTTTCCTTCTCCAGAAGTCCACGCTGAACGTCAAGAACTCTCACGGCGCAACCTTCGTGAAGCAGTGCTTGGACGAGCCTTGAACCGATGAACCCTCCTCCGCCTGTCACGAGAACCTTCTTCTCAACGTCACCTATTGTCACGTAAGCCACTTCCGTCTAATTGCTCAAGCCAATTCTGGTATCCACTTGTATTTAGATTTTCGAGAAAACCACCGAACTGCACTGTTCTTCAAGGAAAATGACGCAAGCCAAGACGTTACATTCCCTTGTTCGCGTTAAGGTTCGGGCAAGTCACTGGTTCGTTTGGAAAACCTATAATAAACTTCAGTGATTGAATATGGTTTGTTCTGTTTGAGCCGGGGTCTCCTAGCTAGGTATGGAGCAAGCCTGGAGACACTTAGGTGCCTAACAGCTTGTGGCCTCTCGGGGCCGCGTGGGTTCAAATCCCACCCCCGGCGCTATCAGCATCATTTTGGATTAGCTCACGTGTGATGTGTTTTTCTTTGCGTTTCCTAAGAAGTTTGGGTGTTTTCACTCCAACGATATGTTCGAAGTCAGTCGTGGCGAACAACATTTTTTCTTCCAAGAGATTGGGCTACGATTACAGCACTTTTTCAGAAAGGGCTTTGATTGTTTCGTAAACTGATGTGGCCGCTGCAACGCTGACAACTCCTAGAGAGAATATGTATTCTCTTGTTAGTATGGACGGTCTAAGAAAAACTACTAGGAATATCAATGAAGTCACCAAGAATACCGTGTAGAAGAAATTTCGCGGGATCAAAACCCCTCTTAAACGAATGAGGTTTTCGAGGATTATTCGATCTGCAACATAACCGTTTAATTCTTTTTTTATGAAGCCTGCCTCTTCTAGCTTATTTATGTGATAAAGCGCGAGGGTGGGGCTGCTTAGATTTAATGCTCTCTGAACTTCACGTATTCCAACCGGTTTATCATTTTTCAAAATGAACCTGTAAACCTTTAATGTGAGCCCTCTCAGAATATCCTTTGATTCATTCACGACTTTTCCGTCTCCATATGAAAGGAAACGTTATCACATTATTTGAAATATCGGTGTTCAAACTATTTGTACACTTGTACAAAAACGTAGAATTAAATCTTTCACTGACTATTAATTTTCTTGGTGGCTCATGAACTCTAAGAAAGAAGCGCTCGCAGCGTCAATCCTCGCAATCGGCCTAGTAGTAGGGCTTGGGACAATAAGCTACAGCTTATTTTCTCCAACCCCAACTACTGCAAAGCTCAAGAGTGTACTAGATGTTTTCACGCAGAAAGGCGGCCAAGGAGTTAACATCTCCGATGGAAACTTTGAACCTTTCGACAATGTTTCCATGTATGCTTATCTCACTCAGGCAGGCATCAGATTGAAAAACCACCCAGTGACATTCACGATCGCAAAACCAGATGACACGCAGATCGTTAGGACAGCCCTAACAAATGACTTAGGCATTGCTGAAACAGACCTCTGCCTTCTCCCTTCTGAAGGCCACGTTATAGGAACATGGCATATCCTCGCAAACGCAACTGTCGACAATGAAGCCATAAATGATACACTCAACTTCCAATGCGAGTCACAGAATGCTAGAATTGATGTCTTCTCCAAAAAGAACGGGGTTCCCAGCATCTCCTTTCTCCCAAACGACACAGTTCTCCTCGAGGCGCAACTGTCATATAAAAATGCCTCAATCGCTGGAACCCCGGTGACCTTTGACGTCAGAACTCCAAATGGCACAGAATTCCGTATGCAAACGGCGACCACAAACAGCCTTGGAACAGCAAGCATTACCTTCCAAATCCCGTGGCCTTCAGACCTCTCCTCAGGAATCTGGCAAATAGTTGCTGCAAGCGAAGCTTATGGACAGACCCTACAAGCTACGACAAGTTTCGGATGCTTTCTGCTGTCGCCCGTAATAGATGTTTTCACCCAAAAGGGTGGCATAGGACCGAATATACTGGGCGGGTATTTTGCTCTCAACGAAACTGTGGAACTCTACGCCGAAGTTCGGGACGAGTTCAACCAGACCGTGCCCAACCAACTGATAGCTTTTGCCATCATAGATCCAAACGGAACAAGGTTTGACTACCGGGCGCAGACGACGAACTCTTCAGGAATCGCAAACATAACGATTCGAATCCCACCAGATGCTTCATACGTTGGGACTTTCGAAGCTTACGCGACCATACGGTACCAGGGACAAATCGTGCTTTCTGATACACTCACGTTCATAGCCAGACAAGACTAGCCAGTGAAACCATGGGGGATACAAAGAGAAAATGCAG
>PEWI01000209.1:0-1621 GCA_002779555.1 Candidatus Bathyarchaeota archaeon CG07_land_8_20_14_0_80_47_9
TATTTTTGACTGCTTTGGGAATTAAAACTTTCATGTTCCAAAGCATCTGCGGCAAATCGCCGTCCACCAATAAATTAGCGTGAGTGTATTTAATCAAATCACGAATCGTGCTGTCTTTTTTCATGACCTTAGCTACAGCCGACGGAATGATAATTATGTTCGGCTCTAATCCGCCAGTCCCTTTGCGTACCGCTTCTTTTCCGGTATCGAGAGTTGCTTCGATGCCATAAGTTGTTCCGCCGTCGAAGCTGGCGTTATTCCATTGCTGAGTGCCTGATCGTTGCACGCGATTGGTTGAAGCCCAATTCGCTTGCGTGGTTAAAAGGGATGCAACCCTGATTTCTTGATCAAGCGTTAAAATATCTTTTAGTCTGCGAGTTTTTGACGCGCGCAAATTAATGACGCTGTCCGCATTAGCTAATTGCCTATCGGTTACTTGAACATTTAAAGCATACTCCTCAGCCGAATAAGTGCTGGTGCTGATGTTAAATCCGATCCTCTTGGATTTTGTGCCGTCAGCTCTCATTGTGCTATCCGGGATTCGGAATGCGTCGCCTTTGTTCCATTCGTAATATTTATCGCTCTCTTTTTTGACAGTCACAATCGGAAAGATATTTTCGGCGATCATACCTGCGGGATGATAACCTAAGGCGATATTAGACAATGCCGCGTCAATGTGAACTTCATTTACTTTTGGCATATGTGTGCGTTATTTAAGTTAAATTAATTTAATGCGATCAAATAATCGCATTTTTCCAGTAACTAATGGGTCAATAACATCGGTCTGATTAGCACGCTGATAATATCGCCAGCTGAACCAGCGGCTTCCAGCGCTATAGCGATGATATGTTCAGTTGATGCAGTCGTGCCGGTCCAAGTTGAACTGATTGCCGGAGCAGTAGCCAATCTGCCAGTCGTAACTACACCTACCAAATAATCGCCTTTGCTAATCGCGGCATTAGCCACTCCCTTTGAAACGCCAACAATGCAAACATTGACTGCTTGACCGATCGCGCTGACGGTATTTTGAATAATGCCCAGCGGCTTATCATTGGCGCCATCCGGTAAATCCACTTCTCCGGCATTCGTGCCGAGTTCTACCACGACATATTTTTCTGCCATGACGTTCTCGGCTACAAATGGAGTTTCTAATAATTTAATTTCATGAGCCATATAGATGGTGAGTTAAAATAAATTAATGAATCGGCTATTTTTTAGCTAATTCTTTTTCGGCCATTTCGAGCGCTTTTTCGTAAGTCAGCTCTTTATCGCTGGTCTGCAATTCCTTTGCTTTTTTATCCAGCTCAAAGGATGACTGGTCCACGCCTGTTGGCGCGGTCGCGTTGTTGTCGCCGGCGTTAGAACTACCCAGTTCCCCGAATAGTTTAGCGGTCGGCAGACCGTCAACGATTTCAAAGAATTTAGCTTCCTGATCCTCACTTAATGATGCCGCGAAAGCGACAACTTTTTCTTTAAGCGTGGCAGGTAATCTGCCTTTATCTTTGTTGGTTTCATTATAAATTAATTCGTTAACCTTTTCAGTAAGTTTCATTTTTTTGACTTCGGCCATGGCCTGAACGCCTTGATTGGCTTTGTCCTGTAAATCTTTAATTTCGGTTTC
>PEWI01000209.1:1667-6869 GCA_002779555.1 Candidatus Bathyarchaeota archaeon CG07_land_8_20_14_0_80_47_9
ATCTTGTCGTTGTGACTGTTTCGTCGAGGAACACTCCGATAAGGTAGTATGCTCCCAACCAGAAGGCGACGTTTGACGCACCGTCCACTTTCCTTCTCAGCGGCGAACCCGCGGAAATCCTGACGATCAGCATGGCAATTTCAAAGAAGGCCCACAGAAGGCTGAACAATCCAACAGCTTGGTAAATCGCCACATACGCGCTTGGAATTTTTGGGGCAGGCAGGTAAACTTGGGTCTCTGCGACACGTACAACCTCAAAGCTCTGGGAGAAGTCTATCGCCTTTCGATCGATCGATCGATTTTTGGGGTCTAGCATCGGGTTTACTGTGTATTTTAGGCGCGTTAAAAAGGCTTCTTCGCGTTTTCCTGGGTTCTTAGTTCAATATGTGTTGGGTCTTCAATGCGCTGAGACGCCTAGACTTAGAAGATTCTGGGACGAGCTTCCGTTATCTTAAACGGTTTGCTGAAGATGTCATATGAAAGAAGGAAGAAACTGAATGACAAGTAATGCTATACGCGGTAAAGCCTCGTTTGCTTCTCCGCTTCTCGCATGAAATCCTCAATCATTGGTTGCATGGCTTCAGGATATCGTTGAATGCATTTACGTCCTTTGCGTGGTTTTAAGAAACATTGAGCTAGCTTCTTTTGCAGGATTTCCTGTTGGACTTGCCTTCTAACCTCCCACACAAGCTTCATCCTTTCGGCGACTTGAACATTGAGCAAATCAACCTTTCTCCGTTTCTTCATACTCTTGACATCCTGTGCCACTACTATTCTATATCGTAAATCTCAATAAATCACTTCTTTCAACCTCCGATATATGTCAAAAAGCGGAACATCATGTGCTCTTATACGTGTAGTCGTGCTGGCAAATCACAGGGACGAGAAGGAAATTACTGGAGTGATTTTCGAGGCATAAACATTAGCCACGAAGGGCTTCGACGCGGAATTGCCTTCAGAGGAGGTTGGAAATTGTCTGCGCTAGTCTCCCATGGAGTCTTTACATATTATGGATATGAAGTATGACTTCATAATGCTTTTCTGTGAACAGATCGTTTACGTGTGATTGGTGATGAAATCGTGACACCTAAAATCCGACCGTTTATGCGAAGGAAACCCGGAGCAAAGAAAAGGACGATCCACGTAAAGGGTCATTATAGGCACGCAGTGCGCTAGATTTAGCCAAGGCGGTATTCGTCCTCTTCCCAGTCTCCTCTGACAAGGGGCTTCTTCTGAAAAGCGCCATGTTCAATAAGTGAGAAAGCGCAAACCAAGACGCGAGCTGATCAAGGGTTCAGACATCCATAAATCCAACGTGACTAGGACGCAGTGGAGAGACTACAAGGAAAAGCTACGTCGAATGAATTAGTGCTCGTGCTATTCTGTATATGGTTTCACCTATGACAGTGACAGACAAGAGCATGCCTAGCATTCCCCAATATGTCCAAGCTTCCCAAGTATAAATTCTCGGAAACAGAATGACATTAAGATTTTCTAAGATGAAAAACCACAATCCGTATCCATCCCCAGTCAGCATGTATATTCCATACGCAGAAAGTTCTGTCGCAACGGCGATGATGGCATACATTATTACTCTATATCTGAACTTCCCTAGAAAGTTCACTGTTCGCTACCCAACACAGCTTGCCTGTGCCAGTATAAATCATCTTACAATAGGCCGATAAGGTAGAATGAATGTTAATTTTAGAGTGAGGGGAACAGAAAGAGAGTTTGGTGGACGGGGCGGGATTTGAACCCGCGGCCTCCACGATGCCAACGTGGCGATCATACCAAGCTGATCTACCCGCCCTACACCAATCTATGCTTCTGCGAAATATCAATCATACCTGTTTACGGATTAGCTCATAAACACAGTATCATATAAGCATTACAAAACCCTAGCAAGTTCAACCTATACATAGAGGGGGTTAAACTCCGCTGGAGCACGACAGAGCAGGAGAGGTTCGCAGAAATCTAGCCATAATGCAGAAACTGCTCGATCAGCTTCTCAATTTCCTCAGGCTTCTCCGTCACCATCTTCCTCAGGCTTCGGTCCTTGTAAGCCCTCAGCCTGTCAACCGTCTTGTCAACCAGCCTCTTAGGAAAAACACCGTCTGCCTCATACAGGCCCTTGTCACTCTCCAAATTCCCCGCAGACTCACTGCAAGAGCACGGCAAAACCTTCAGCCCCTTCGGTTCGGTAGCAGCCGCTTCAACATGCAGGTCCTCAGCCGCTTTCAGCGACTCGTTGGAATTCCTCAAACCATACTCAGCAGCCAAAGCCAGACCACCAAACAGCAAATGCGCATTCGCAAAAGCGTCAGGCGCACGATACTCAAAAGTCTCCCTGCAACCTCCCCGCTTACCCGCCTTGCTCTTAAAGTCCCACCATAACGGTATGCGTATCAAAGCCAAACGGTTCCTAGCACCCCAGCAAATGTGCATCGGAGACTCCTTCCGCGCAATAAAACGCAAATACGACACAGGAGTGGGGTTCCCGAAAGCCGCCAAGCTCGGCGCAAACCTCAGAATCCCACCAATCATCTTCCGAGCTTCAACACTCAACTCGCCATCAGAACCCGCAACAATGTTCTTTCCATTCTTCACCCCGCATAGATGAATGTGCATTCCACTTCCAGCATGCTCCAAAGAAATCTTGGGCGAAAACGAAACCGAAACCCCATATTTCACGCAGACATTCCGAATAACCCACTTAGCAATCGCCACTGTGTCAGCCATATCTGCAAGACTCTGTGGCGTAAACTCCACCTCATGTTGCTCCATAACCTGGCCATTTTCGCCAACGATTCTGCCAACCTCAGCGTGCCCATACTTGGTCGGAATGCCCACAGCGGCCAGCGAATCCAAAACCTCGTTCCTCAAATCCTCAAACATCGTGAAAGGCGCAGACTCATGATAGTTCGTATCAGACATAGCTGGAAAAGGCGTGCCAACTCCCCCTGCCGAGATCAGATAAAACTCGAGCTCCGCCAAGCCTTCAGAGCAATGCCACTTGAAGAGTGAAGCTTTTCTTCTGCCCTTACCAAAACATTCTTCGGAGCAACATCCAACGGTTTTCCATTCTCATCCAAATAGTCACACAAAACATTCAGAGTAGGCAGCTTCGAAAAAGGATTGACAAAAGCCTTGTCGAGTCGAGGCATCAGGTATATGTCGCTTTTGCCAGGCTCAATAAACGACAACAGGCTTGAACCGTCAACCCTCTCCCCCAGCTCCAGCACGTCACAAAGCCTTTCCTTATCCGTTGCTGAAAAGCTCAGAGTCTTCAGTCTGCCGTCCTCTGGAATGTGACACAGGTTAAGTATTTTGACACCATTTTCAGAAACAAACTTGACAATCTCTTCCTTCTCCGAGAACCTCAACATCCCCTGCATGGAGCAATCCTCTCTAGACGAGCATCTTTAAGAGTTTTTAAACTGATATTTTAACTCTCCCATAAGAGTTTTAATTATCAATAAGTACGGTTATGTCTTCGCATCGATAAGTTTTGAGGATTCGCTACGTTTATTTACACAAGAGCGTCATTAATACGTTGAAGAAAAGGGAGAACAAGCAATGTCGAGAAGAGCTCCATCCAAGGACGAAGCGCTAGAAGCGTTGGACTTCATAGTAAGCGTCCTCAAGGAGCATGAAAAAGACTTGGACCGGCTCATAAACGATCTTGGCACCATAACCGAGAAAATGGGCGACAGCGGCGAACTCAGCGGCAAAGTCGAAAAGGTCGAAGAAAGACTGACAACACTGCAGAACGAGATAACTAACCTAATCACGTACCTGTCAGCCTCACACGACGTTCCAGTAGTGCCGCCGCAACTGGCACAGACACGAACACAGAAAGCCGAAGACGTACAAGTCAGAGAAATCCGAGGCCCACCAGTCATCCTGCGCTGCAAAGAGTGGGAAGACTTCCAAACACTGGCGTACCAAGCCCAAACAGTGTCCTTCCTGTACAAAGAAGCAGAAAAAGCCTTCCAAGTTGACGCACTGAAAAACAACCAAGTAATAACCTACAGCGGCGAGCTCCCCAAGCAAACGGCACTACTGAAAGCGTGGCTCTCCAGACTGCTAGACATTCCTGAGCAGAAGATACTGGAAGGCATACTGGCCATAGGTTAGACGTTGCCCCCACGTTTGTATTTTAGCTGTACTCAGTAACCTTTTTATAGGCGACTTATATCTTAAGTCTTACGATGCAAAGGCGGAGGGCTAAGGTTGAAGGCTAAACCACAAGCCTTTGTAAACAGACCCTTTCCGTTTTCGAAGCCTTCTCCTTTCTCCTCGATGACGGAAGCGGCTTCGTGGTTAGCCAACTAACGATGAAACCCTCCACTCCAAAACGTACGTGTGAAGATGGAAACGATGAGCAGAGGCAACCAATCGGTGCAGAAAATCTACGAAGAATTCGCAAAATTCGAAAGGACAATGGAGGAACTGCACCTTCTGAAGAGCGTTGCGGAGGACCTGAAGAACTACCGAAAGATGATAAAGCTGAAAAGATACGACTGACAGCCTCAAGGTAAAATGCTTAAATATCTTCTATCGCTATTTCTAACGGAAACCGCATGAAAACATCAACTGGAAACATCTGCTTTTTCAACACGTTAACACGCAAAAAAGAGAAATTTGTCCCGATTGAGAGAGGAAAAGTCAAGATGTATACATGTGGACCTACGGTGTACGATTTTGCGCACATAGGCAACTTCAGGGCGTTCCTTTTCGAAGATCTGCTCAGAAGGTGGCTTGAATATCGCGGTTACAGAGTCACTCAGGTCATGAACCTGACAGATGTGGATGACAGAACCATCGGCGCTTCAAGAAGGCTGGGCATCCCACTAGAACAGCACACAGCTCAGTTCATAAAGGCCTTCTTCGAAGATATAGCCGCCTTAAACATTGAAAAAGCCGAGCATTATCCGAGAGCCACAGAGCATATTCCTGAAATGGTAGCGCTTATCAGGAAACTGGTTGAGAACGGCTACGCTTACCGAGGCGAAGACGGCTCAATATACTACGACATATCCAAGTTCAAAGACTATGGACAACTGTCAAAATTCAAAGTAACTGCACTCAAAGCCGGCGCAAGGGTAAAAGTCGACGAGTACGAAAAGGCAGAAGCCCGGGATTTCGCTCTTTGGAAGGCTTGGGATGAAGGCGACGGCGACGTTTCTTGGGAAACAGAAA
>PEWI01000050.1:0-533 GCA_002779555.1 Candidatus Bathyarchaeota archaeon CG07_land_8_20_14_0_80_47_9
CATCGCCCTTCTCCAATGGGAACCTTATATAGTGCAACGTACCCTCGTGCTGCTCATAGTTCACTTCAGCATCTGCAATTGCCGTTTCGCAGCGTGGACACCAATTAACCGGGTGAGTGCCCTGATACATGAAACCCTTCTTGTGCAGTAATATGAAGCTCAGCTGGGTTCGCCGCCAATAATCCGGGTTCATAGTGCGATATTCCGTGGTCCAGTCGACACTGCATCCTAGACGCACTATACCTTCTTTCATTATGGCGATGTATTTCTCAACAAGCTGTTCGCAAAGCTTTCTAAACTTGTCAGGTGCCATCTCCCTTTTCCTGACTTTGTGCTCTTTTTCAACTTGAACTTCAATGCCCAATCCGTGGCAGTCCCAGCCTTGAGGAAAATAAACGTTGAAACCTCTCATCCGCTTGAATCGTGCGACAAAGTCAAAATAGCTCCAGTTGAGGACATTGCCCATGTGAAAATCGCCTGAAGGGTAAGGCGGCGGAGTGTCAATGCTGAATGTCGCGCGCTTCCTGTCCTGC
>PEWI01000050.1:613-2159 GCA_002779555.1 Candidatus Bathyarchaeota archaeon CG07_land_8_20_14_0_80_47_9
CAGCTTATTCATCTTCATCAACCGCATCCTAACATGATTGTTGGACTATTCCTAGGAAAGATAAATATACCAATAAATAACAATTACCCTCTCAAGGTTTGGGGGAGCTGGGAAAGTGACCCGGCTGAGAGGACGGCTGAAAGTGTCGTCGACCCTTAGAACCTGAACCAGATAATACTGGCGGAGGGAAAAAAATGAAAGAAACGATAGTGACCAAATCAGTTAACACAAAAATATTGGCAGAAGCCATTGTTTTCATTGCACTTGCAAACGTACTTTATGTCACAAGCAAATTCTACTTCGGCTTCTTGCATCTGCCGCAGGGTGGCAGTGTGACTCTCGCAAGCATGGTCCCATTGCTGTGGTTTGCATTGAGACGTGGTCCCCGTTGGGGAGTGGAAGCCGGAATAGTCTACGGATTGGTTCACATGGTGATCTCTGGCGACATTTACTACCCTACACAGATTCTTCTTGATTATCCACTGGCTTTCGGTGCCTTAGGCCTTGCAGGTGCTTTCCAGAAGCGTCCTGTAGTAGGAGTGGGAGTGGGAATCATTGGTCGATTCATTTTCCACTTCATTTCGGGCGTCATTTTCTTTGGCCAATATGCTTGGGAAGGCTGGAACGTCTATGTTTATTCGGCTGCTTACAATGCAACATATCTTATCCCGGAATTTGTGGTCAGTGCAATCATAATCTTCATACTGCTGAAAAGAAATTTGCTCTACATCTACACGTAGCCTCTTCCTTAATCCTCCCTTTTCTTTGAGCGGAGCTTTTCACATAGTTGTTCGGCCTAGAGTACAATCCTCTCAGGAAAAGCGTAGATGTTCATTCGTCTTCCTCGCACGAAACCGATCAGAGTCAAGTTGGCGCGCTTGGCAACCTCGATTCCGGAGTCTATTGCTGCAGCTAGCGAAGCTATGATGGGTATTCTGACCCTTGCAGCTTTGAAGACAATGTCGCTTGTCAGTCGTCCGCTCAGCGCAAGAAAGCAATGGTCAAGGTCTGTTTTGACCAGGCTTGTAATGCCGATCACCTTGTCAACTGCGTTATGGCGACCAACGTCCTCAGCAAAAGCCACAACTGTTCCGTCGCTCTTGAAGATTGCAGCAGCATGCACTCCGCCCGTTTTCCTGTAAGTCTCTGCAGTCGAGTCTAAGTTATGGATAGCATCCAGAATAATCTCAGCTCTGACCCGCAGGTCTGATCTGATTCTGGCAAGGTGTGGCTGGGGCAGAAATGGCGACTCGCTTCCGCATGCTGAGAGGATTACACGCGAGAAACGCTGAGACACTCTTAGCCTCTTTTCTATGTCAACATCGTCTTTCAGGTATATCCTGCAAACTTCGTCTTTCAGACTCGTTCTTTCAATCTCTTCGACGGATTTTATGATTCCTTCGGAGATAACATGTCCGATGGCTAGTTCCTTCAGATTGGATGGTGAACAGAAAATAGTGGCATATTGAGTTCGGTTCAGGAATAAGTGCAAGGGTTTTTCTTCTGCCACATAATCTGTCTTTTTCTCAGTTCTCCCAGCTGCTAC
>PEWI01000050.1:2209-7051 GCA_002779555.1 Candidatus Bathyarchaeota archaeon CG07_land_8_20_14_0_80_47_9
TGACAGCACGAAATCCACGATTTCATCTGCAATGTTTGTTTTCGCAACGGACTGCAAGCCTCTCCAGCCGGGTTGACTGTTAACGTCAACGACAACAGGTCCAGAGGGACTCTCTAGAATGTCGACCCCAGCAATCTTACAGCCAACAAGTCTAGCGGATTTGACAGCCATCTCTTCAAGTGCCCTATCAAGGTCTACCGGCGTTGGACGAGCCCCTTGACTGTAGTTGGTTCTCCAGCTACTTCCAACTCGTCTCATTGAAGCCACAACTTGGTCGCCTATGACAAGAGCTCGAACGTCCGAGAAACCGTGATCCACAAACTCCTGAATGTAAATCACACCGTGATAGAAGGTTATCGCTCTGAAAACCGTCGAGGCAATTTCAGAATCGCTAATCCTCGTTAAGCCCACGCCCCTGCTTCCGAAGATCGGTTTCACGACAACATCCCCGCCGAGCTCAGCGAAAGCTTTCAACGCTTCATCAACGTTTTCAGTCACCGCCGTGCGAGGCACAGACACACCTTTCTCTTCCAAGATTGCGAGAATGTCGTACTTGTCGACGCAATGTTCAATGGCCTCAGGCGGATTTATGACGTACAAGCCTTGCCGTTCAAGCCTATAAAGCATGTCCATTCTGAAAACCAACTCTTCCAACGAGCCTCGCCCTATCGGCCGCACCATAAGAGCATCCAGATTCTCCAAGATACCGATCCTGCCAGCATTTGCATAGGGCTTGCATCCTACACGCGCTGTTAGCTTTGGAAAACTGAAGCACACACAGCGAAGGTTGCGCCGTGCTAAAGCTTCTCTGAGCTGACTTGAACTCCAAGAGTCCTTGTTTCGAGTTACTATTCCAACCTTCAAAAACAAACCTTCTAATGTTTGAATCTGTGAAAAAATGCTGTTGTATTGCCTTCTTAAAGCTTCTGTGCAGAGGGAAGTCTAGAATTTGTGAATGTACGGAATCAGCTGTTCAGCGTTTTCGAACCTTTCTGAAAGTTTCACGTTCAGATAAGCTCCATAAGTGTTGAAATACGGTGTGCCTTTTCGTGAGAACAGAGTCAAGACTTTTCCATCGTGGTTGATTCTGAAGCCTTCTTCGCAGGGTTCGTGCCCTCTTATCAAGATCTTGACGCCGAGTCTTCCCAGAACCCTGTCGGTTACTTTCTTTCCAAACAGCTTTCCTGCTCCCCTCGGCGACACAGACGTTTCTTCAACCGCTTCGTCTGGGTCGCTCCAGAGCAGATCCTCCAAGAAGGCTTGGTTGGGATGTGAGACGCATGCGTAAGCCAAGTCTTGGATTGTATGCGTCTGTGGTGGCAGCCCTCCATGAACTATCAAATATCTATCCCTAACTAGTACTGCGCTGTAGAGTTGGTCAAACATCCTGCGAACGTGCGTGTATGCTTCTGTCTCTTCTCGCCTGAATCTTGCCTGAAAGTGCATTGGCAGTTCATGCGGTGAAGGCAACAGGTCTTCAGGCCCCTCATGGTTACCGCGCATCAGGACGACCTGTTTTGGAAAGAGAAGTTTCAACTTTAGGACGATGTAGTAGACTTCGACCGGGTGAATCCCTCGGTCGCCGTAGTCACCCATGAAGATTAGAAAGGTATTAGCTGTCTTCTGCAGTTTTTCTAAGAAGTTGGTTTCTTGCAGGATTTGGATCAGACTTTCTAGGTCCCCGTGCAAGTCGCCGACTATTAGCGCTTGTCCTGAAGGCTTCATCTCGACGAGCTTCCCGACGATGTTCATGTTGCCGATTTTGCCTCTTTCCTTGCAAAGCAACTGTGTAGCTTGTGTAACCAATCTTGTGAAGTCTTCGCCATTGACTTCAAAAGCCTCCCTGACAAGCCTTCGAAGGCTCGTCGGCGACTGTTCCTTAGAAAACCTAGTCAATGTGGATCCTTCTGTTCATGAAACTGAGAATGTTCTTTTCTATTTCGTCCTTGCAGTTTCTGATTTTTTCAAGCGTTTCATCATGCGCTCTTCTAATCGCTATTTCTTCTGATTCGACAATCCTCTTTCGTCTGTTCAGGTCTTCGAGGCGCTCTTGAAGTTTCGACAGGCCTTGTTTGGTTTCTGCAACCTCGGCAGATGCTGAAAGCTGCTTCTCAAGCCTCATGACTTCCACGCATCTTTGGTGAAGGTTTGCCAGGGAATTCTTTCTCAGAATGTTGTCTATAGCCTGCCTTGCTTTGCGTTCTTTCTCTGGCTTCAGTTTCAGCTTCTCTGACATTGACCTGTCTAGTTTTTGTAGTATCTCCTTCAGAACGGGATAACCAGTTTCTTCCATGGCAAAGGCTTCGAACGGATTCTCTAGGTACTGGTTAAGTTTGGCAAGCTCATCTTGAGTGAGTCCGCTTCCTCCGCCTCGGAGCGAGAGTGACTGCAGTTTTATGAAAGGCTTCTGAAGATGCCGCAGACTCTGTTTCACTTCTGCGCCTAACTCATCGATTTTCCCGCTTGCCTGACTTAGCTGGCTCATGTTGCCCTTGCTTCTCAGATCAGCCATTTTCTGGTGCGCTTCAGCGATTTCTTTCTCAAGCGAGACCCTTTCATTTTCAGTCCTCTTCTTCTGCTCGTCGGCGTTCGCCAGCTGCTCTTCAAGAGCCTTAAGTTTGTCCGCGAGCTGGAACGTTTCTTCCAATGTTTTGGTTTTGACGTATTCTTTGGTCAGGAAACCGTGAAGCTCTTCAAGTGAGCCTTTGGCCTTCTCGAAAACGACCAGAAATTTCCTTCTGTCTATGATGAAGAATGGGGATATTCTCGGAAACCAGTTCCTGACGTCAACCTCAATTACTATGAGCGCCTTCTGCGTTTCTTGAACGAATTTCCCGAAGCTGTCGTATGTGACGTTATCTGGGACCCTGACCTGTTTTGTCCTGTCGAGGAACAGTCTTGCAAGCTTGTTCAGCGCTCTGGCTCTTTTGTAGGTTTTCATATTTCTCTTTTCAATTTCTTTTTCGCTGTTGTCAAAGAGCATTTTTGAAGTGCCCGAAAGGTCATTCAATGCCTTGCTCATTTCACCAAGCAGTTTCTTGGCCTTCGCGTGAACTGGATTGAAGATTGAGCCGGTTTCGCGTTCAAGCCAGTTCTTCACGTCTTTCGAGGATAATCTTGTAGTGTCAGACAATCGCGTTCCCAATAAAAGATATTCATGAGCCATATTTATTTAACCCTTAAGGGACGTGTACTCTTTTTTGAGTAGCTACTCTTAAATAATTACGCTTTGAATAGGTGTTGCTGTGATTCCTGGGGGATGATGGTGAACACGAGAACTATCGCCGCAATCATCATATTTGCTGCACTTACTATTGTCCTAAACTTGTCCCCACTAAAGATTCCAGCTCCTTACGCGCCATTTCTAATATACCAAATATGGGAAATACCAATCGTAGCCGCCTTTCTAGTCTACGGAGCCAGAGTCGGATTTCTGATAACAGTGGTAAATACTTTGGTTTTGTTCGTCGTTTATCCTGGAGCCTTGCCCACTGGTCCGCTTTACAATCTGGCAGCGATTTTGAGCATGCTTCTTGGCCTAGGCATCACACAGGTTCTTATCGGAAGACATTCGTCGAAAAGCGAGCCCGTAGTAGCTACTTTGCTTACTGCATCAGGAGTTGCTTTGAGAGTGTTGGCCATGACTTTGGTCAACTATGTATTTCTCCGCCTTCCATCACCGATCGGCTACAGCCTCCCGGAAGAAGCCATAATCGCAACCATCCCACTCGTAGTAATATTCAACGCAACATTGGCACTCTATACGATTCCCATAGGCTATTCGTTGGCAAGAACTGTGAAAGCCTACATCAAAAACTAACGGTCAGTTGGCGCTGACGCCAAACGACTTCGCCAATGCCTCTGCATCGATTTTTCCACATTGGAATGTCGTTCCAGTCCTTGTGTTGTTCACGATTACGATGGCTGGTGCAAAAAGATTCGGATCGATCCTGTAGAAGTCGTAGCTTGCCTCCTTGAAAATCTCGATGAATGGCTTTCCATAATCTTTTGAAGCGCTTGACGGAGCGTTCTTCACAATCCTCTGCAATTCATCTTCATCTTCATACTCAACAGCGTAGTAGGCTACTCCTCCATAAAGTATCGCATCGTTTGTTCTTGCCATCGCGTCTCCAAACTTCGGATGAATCGGCGGGATGGGGGCACATCCCCAAGCGTACAATATTGTGTTAGGATTCAGTCCGAGCTTTCTAAGCTTGTGGATTCCCGTCTCCAGTATTCTGCCTGAAACCTGCACTGCGCCGGCCACACTTGTAGTCGGTGTCAAAATCACAGCGAGGTTTTTGTGTAGGACTTTGCAGTCGTCGACAAGGCGTTCCAGCAGTGTTGCTGGTGGAAACTTGGCGGTCTCCAGAACCACTATTGCCTTGTCAAAATCGTCTTTATACCCTATTTCTTTGTAGATCTCTTTCGGCTTCAGAGCTAGGGCTCTTGCGGGTCCTGAACCTATAGCAAAATAGCCCTCTTCGTTTATTTGCCAACCAGCGTATTGCGAACCTAAAGTAGCGATGGTTGGGTGGTCTGTGCTCACGAATATTGAAGGAAGCTCCAGCTTTCCATATTTCTTGCTGGTTATTCTTGCTTTTCCGCATCCTCCCATGCAAATTTCCGTTATGATTCTTCCTGCCTGTAAACCGCCCTTTGCCTTGATTCCAGCATCGACGATGGTGGTTCCAGAATCTGCTTTCTGAACCTTGACTCCGTAGAAGTCTGGGTTTTCACACAGCTTTTCAAGAAGCTTCCACCCGAGTCTGTTTACACTTAAGGTTTTCAAGTTTTTTTCCTCAAAGAAATCTTTCGTAATGGCTTAAGTGTGGATTCTTT
>PEWI01000204.1:0-817 GCA_002779555.1 Candidatus Bathyarchaeota archaeon CG07_land_8_20_14_0_80_47_9
AGAAAATGGGAAAAGACAGACCCGCTGGGACCTGAAAACATATTGCTCTTCCTGACCGGGCCGCTTACAGGGTTTTTCCCAGGCGGCAGAATCTGCGTCTCCGGCAAGTCTCCGCAGAGCAACGGGGTCGTAGGCTCAACTGTTGGCGGAGAATTCGGGATAGAGCTGAGATGCGCAGGCTATGACGGCATAATCGTGACTGGTAAGGCCAAGAAGCCTGTCTACTTATTCATCAAGGATTCTGACGCGGAAATTAGAGATGCCAGCCATGTTTGGGGTAAGGACGCAAAACAGACAATGACCTTGCTTACCCGAGAGTGCCGAGAGCTCCTAAAGAAACGTTTTCCGCTGTATGGCGAATGGAAAGAGCCGGCAATGTTGTACATTGGGCCTGCGGGAGAGAACAAGGTGCGAACGGCGGTTGTTGCGGCAAAGTGGACGCACGCTGCAGGCTATGGCGGTTACGGAGCTGTCATGGGTTCCAAGAATCTTAAGGCTGTGGTTGTCAAGGGCACTGGACCTTTGCCGAAAGTAGCTGATCTGGAAAAGGTGGAAAAGCTGACGCAGGAAGTCTGCGAAAATGCTTACGAAAATGAGTTGTGGAGACGGTGGGGAACGGGTTCAGGCGGTTATGAGGTGGGCGCAAAGACCAGCTCTGAGCCTGTTCGCAACTGGCAGGAGGAGTGGCACGATGAGAGAAGCTACGGCGTTGACAAGTTCGAAGACAGGGTCTGGGTGAAACAGTACTGGTGTGATTTCGGCTGCCCAACCTCATGCCTGAAAGTCTCCGTGATCAGAACTGGAAAGTTCAAAGGCG
>PEWI01000204.1:957-1460 GCA_002779555.1 Candidatus Bathyarchaeota archaeon CG07_land_8_20_14_0_80_47_9
GGTTTTGCAGCTGAGCTTTTCCAGAGAAAGATACTGACCAAAAAAGACTTGGACGGCATGGCACTCAAATGGGGCAATGCAGAGGCCTTCGCGAAACTTGCCAGAAAAATCGTCTTCAGAGAAGGCATAGGCGACCTGTTAGCGGAAGGGACTTATCGTGCAGCGCTCAAGATTGGAAAAATGAAGAATGTTGATTTGCTGCCTTACGCAGTGCAGTCCAAGGGTATAAGCATCGGTGCACATGGCATACGCAGCGGAAAAGACTATCCTGAGATTATCGCTTACGCATGTTCAGTTCAGGGCGGAGACCACACGTCAACAGCTGGGCTGCCACTGGACGGCGGCGGAAGCGAGCTGATGGAGATTTTCAACGACTCAGGAGTATACTGCAACTTCAACAGCTTCGGTTTACGTCGCAACCTTAAATTTGAATTCTACAAAGCAGTCACAGGCTTGAGGCTGACACAGAAAGAATGGTGTAGAAAGAAAGCGATAAAAACCCT
>PEWI01000094.1 GCA_002779555.1 Candidatus Bathyarchaeota archaeon CG07_land_8_20_14_0_80_47_9
CCCTGAACTTGTGGTGTTCACGTATCAGGGAGACGGCGACTTTGCAGCAATTGGAACAGCCGAAGCTGTTCATGTCGCTGCTCGTGGGGAGAAAATCACTACTATCTTTGTCAACAACGCGATTTACGGCATGACCGGCGGTCAAATGGCTCCCACCACGCTTCTTGGACAGAAAACCACAACAACTACTGGTGGGAGAGCCTCAGAGACTGCTGGTTTTCCAATCAGGATGAGCGAGATGATCGCCACGCTTCCAGGAGCGGCTTACGTTGCAAGAGTAAGTGTAAGTAGCCCTAAGAACGTGGTTCAGGCCAAGAGGGCAGTTAGAAAGGCTTTTGAAACGCAAATCAAGGGTTTGGGTTACTCACTCGTAGAGTTCTTATCGCAATGCCCCACAAACTGGCACATGACACCTGTCGAATCGACAAGGTGGGTTGAAGAGAAGATGGTGCCTTACTACCCGCTGGGCGAATTCAAAGTGCCTAAGGAGGAATAGAAATGGGAAAGACAAGCAGAAAAGCCTTCTACGAAGATGTCGTGATGGCTGGCTTCGGCGGGCAAGGCTTGATGTTCATCGGAAAACTCCTCGCCTATAGCGCCATGAAAGAAGGCAAAACCGTCACTTGGATTCCTTCCTACGGTCCAGAAATGCGCGGCGGAACCGCCAACTGCACCGTCGTGGTTTCAGATGAGGAAATAGGTTCGCCGGTGACACCTCACCCTCGCGCACTTATCATCATGAACAATCCTTCTCTTGAGGCGTTTGAACCCGAACTGCAAAGCAATGGTCTGCTTCTGTCCAACAGCTCGTTCGTTACCCGGCCGATAGCCAGAAAGGACATTAAGGCGATACCCATTCCAGCAAACGAGATTGCAGCCGAAATGGGCAATGAGAAGGCGGCCAACATGGTTATGCTCGGCGCTTACATTACGTGCACTAACGTTGTGTCTAGGGAAAGCATCGTGGAGGGGTTGAAGGAGCTTTTCGGCAAGAAAATTGACCTTTTGGACACAAATGTGCGGGCGCTTGAAGAAGGCATGAAGTTCGTCAAAAGGCATGTACCTAGTGTGTCTGATTTCCCACTGTGCGGAAAAATATAAGAGCCAAGTTTATGATATAGTCTGTTTTGCGACACGATCCATCGCCAATCAACCAAACAAGGAGTAAAAGTATGACAATGCAAAAACACAAGAAAGAAGCTGCAGGAAAAGAAAAGCAGCCAAAAACAGCGCAGGCTGCCGATGCATCAAAGCCGACGGAACCCATGCAAATCGGTGAAAACGTTGTGCTCATCGGCAAAAACCAGTGATGAACTATATTCTGGTCTGCATCACTCACTTCAACCAGCCAGACGCGAAGAGGGTGGTTGTCAAGGCCAGAGGGCGAGCAATATGCAGGGCAGTAGACACCATTGAATTACTGAGAAGGGCTTTCATGAAGGATTTGCAGCTGGAAGGCATAGCCATTCGCACTGAGGAAGTCACGAGGGAGGAAAGCCGAGAGTCAAACGTTTCAGCGATTGAGCTTACGTTAGCTAAACCCTGAGATGCTTCTCTTTCCTGAAAATGTGGAACAGCGTGCTAATAGGCTATTCCGTGCCATAAATCTCATCCTGCTTTTCGTGGAAAACTTTAGATAATTATAAAAGCCATCCTGTGCCAGATGTTACTTTCCACAGGTGATTTGAAATGGCTACCTATCCGAAAATAGTTGTCTCGCCGCCTGGACCTAAGGCAAGAGAGATGGTCAAGAGAGACGAGAGTTTAATTTCGCCTTCCTATGCGCGGTTCTATCCACTGGTCATCGATTCTGGCAAGGGGTGCATTGTGAAGGATGTTGATGGAAACGAGTTCATAGACTTCAATTCTGGTTTGGTGTGCCTGAACGTTGGTCACAGCCATCCTAAGGTGGTTGCAGCCATAAAGAAGCAATGCGACCGTTTCTTGCATTACTCAAACACGGATTTCTACTATGATGAGGTCATCGATCTAGCAGCGAAGCTTGCGGAAATCACGCCCGGAGACTTCAAGAAGAAGGTCTATTTCGGTAACAGTGGCGCTGAAGCAATAGAGGCGGCGGTCAAGCTTGCAAAATGGCACACTCGCAGACAGTTGTTCATCGGCTTCATAAGTGCTTTCCATGGCCGCACAATCGGAGCCTTGTCTTTCACCGCCAGCAAACCCACGCAACGGCGATATTTCTTCCCGCTGATGCCAGGCGTAACCCATGTGCCCTACCCATACTGCTACCGTTGCCCGTTCAAACTGACTTATCCTGAATGCCACTACTGGTGCGTGGATTTCATAGATGAGTACGTCTTGCAGAAGTATGTGCCTCCTGAAGACACTGCCGCAATCCTCTATGAGCCTATACAAGGCGAAGGTGGATACGTTGTTCCGCCGCCAGAATATCCGAAACGGCTAAAGAAGCTTGCCGACAAATACGGTTTACTGTTCATAGACGACGAAGTACAGACTGGCATGGGGAGAACAGCGAAATGGTTTGCCATTGAACACTGGGATGTTGAACCAGACATCATATGCAGCGCCAAGGGACTGGCGTCTGGAATGCCGTTGGGCGCAATAATTGCCAAAGCGAAAGTTATGGACTGGGTTGGCGGCTCGCATGCCAGTACGTTCGGCGGTAACCCGTTGTCATGTGCGGCTGCGCGAGCAGTCATCGATGTGATAAAAGAGGAGAAGCTTCTGGAAAACGCGGCCAAGCAGGGTGCCTACATAATGAAGAGGCTTGAAGAGCTGAAAGCGCGAAGCGAAATCGTTGGAGACGTGAGAGGCAAAGGCCTGATGATTGGCCTCGAAATCGTAGAGGACAAGAAGAGCAAGAAACCCGCACCTGAGAAGGTCAAGGAGATCATGATGCGTTCTTGGAAGCGCGGAGTTGCGGTCATTACATGTGGAACCTCGACAATCAGAATTGCGCCGCCACTTGTAATCACTCGAGAACTCGTGGATTCAGCTTTAGACATAATCGAGGACACTGTGAAAGAAGTCGAGAAAGAAGTGTAGGCATCGCCGTGCGTTCGCATGGAAATCAGAAGGCTGACAATAGACAACTATGAAAAGATGGCCGAGCTTTGGTCAAAGGCTAGACTGCCCTTTAGACCGAAAGGGCGGGACAGCAGAGAGGCAATGGCAGCGGAAATGAAGGCAAACCCAGAATTTTTTCTCGGAGCCTTCGAGGATGACCGACTCGTTGGGCTAGTAGTCGTAAGCTGCGATCTTCGGAAAGGATGGCTAAACCGCTTGGCTGTTGACCCTGACCACCGACATCGCGGCGTCGCCAAAAACCTAATTGCTGAAGCTGAGGAAACTCTCCGAAAGCGGGGAATCAGAATCTTCTGCGCACTAATCGAAGAATACAACGATGCGTCAAAGGAGCTTTTCAAGAGATGCGGTTATGTTGAACATCGTGACATAATCTACTCCAGCAAACGTGAAAGCGATGAGGTCTAACAATGTTTTCTTCCTACAAGCAAGAAATGCTCTGCGCTTCCGACAACTGACGGATGCGTGCAAATCTTCAAGAGCACGTTAATCCACATCTTCCATCTTTCCTGATCCTTGTATAGTCTGTTCGTTTCCTTTTTATGATGGGAAGACAGCCCTTCCAGCCCTGCCATCTCTAATACTTGAGCGCCTCGTGTTTCTAAGAGCTCCTGTAGTTCTTCAGGTAGAAACCAGTGCGCGGGGGTGAAGCCTTCTCCGTTCAAGCCTGGAATATAGTCGCCTGTTTCGAGGTGGGTTTCTGCATACTTCATTCATGCGGAAACTCCACAACTATGCTTTCCAGTAGTCCGATGCGGCTGATTACTGAGACAAAAATCGGTGCGCCTTTCTTTGCGGCTCGCGCAAGCTCGGAGGCGGCTTTCACTCTTTGCTTAACATTGAGCAAGTGGTTCAAAGGTCCTCCCAAACACAATACCGCATCGAATGTCTGGTCGCCAAACATGGACAAATCGTCAATGGAGCCGCCTAGGAGCTGTTTGACACGCGTTTGAACTTTCGCTCTCTTGATTTCTCTTTTTGCGATTTTCAGCATTTCCGGAACAAGGTCTAACAAGACAACGTCGTAGCTGCTTCTGGCAAGTTCGATGGTGTATCTGCCTGGTCATCGCCCGCATCCAAGATTAGACCCTTCTTCGGCAGATGCTTCTCCAGAAAATGCATCGTGGTGATGAACTCGATTTGGTGGTACGGGTTCCGTCGCAACCGTCTCCATTCGTGGCGAGCAGTTTCTGTGAACCACTTCTTGACGACTTCTCTGGTCTGTTTTTCATTCACGCCCATTTTTTCACGTCAAACATAGTTCATAGCTTCTGTTACTTGTCTTATACGTTTGGAAATCTCTAGTGGTCCAGTTGATTCCTTCGTAGCGGCTTTCTTTTCAGCGCCGTGCCACATATGTCGCACGTTTTTGACTTGTAGTTTGCCGGAAATTTTTTGTGGCATGCGGGGCAGTATCTAATCCATGACAAGCGGAAGCGGATGCCAAATGTGGCTAAAGACGTGAATTCTATTGCCATTTGGTTTGCAACGTTCTGTATCGAATAGTCGTCTGTGACAATCAGAGGAGAACAACCCTGTGTCTTGAGCTCTAGGGCCAATGCCAAAACTTGAAGGTCTGCGTCTGACAAGAAGAAAGCATCCCCCACCGTGGTTGCCGATGCTTTAACCTGTTCCAAAAAGGCCTTGTCGGGCGATTTCATTTTGAGCTTTCCACTGTCGATCGCTGTTTTGAATCTGATCCAGGACATCGAGTTTTCTGACATCTCCTCTTTGACCATTGGAGCCGCGTATTCTTCTCCGCCTACTGAAAAAGGGTCAAACCCCGCCACGAATGCAGAAGTATCTAATACAATGACTCTTTTCCTTGTTTTATCAGCTGGTTCTGTCATCCAGTTCCCTTGAAAAGAAGCCTGCTTCCCAAGCGTTGATAGAAATTCGCTCTGAACCTTATGAAAGATGTCTCATACTTTGAACGTGTAACCGTCAGACTAGGAAGTTTGGAGCGTATGAGTTGCTTGTGGCGACCATCAATCAGTATGAGCATTCTTCTCGGTCGTTCAGCTTCGATTGTAATCTTTGAGTCTGCTGGAAAAACAATGGGGCGAATAGGACTCAGGGGGCATATCGGCGTCAGCACAAAAGCATCCACGCTCGGGTCTAGTACTGGGCCGCCTGCTGAGAGCGAATATCCCGTGGAGCCAGTTTGTGTGGATATCATTAATCCGTCTGCTTCGCAGTCTAGGATTGGGACTTTGTCTTTCAGGATTCGGGTGTAGAGCAGTTTTGCGGGATCATCGGGAAAGATAACAACGTCGTTCAGGGCATCTGGCAGCTTTATGCTGTCTGCGGTTGCCGCGAGCTTCATGCACTTCTGGATTCTGAACTCGCCTTTGAGGCACCTGTCCACTGCAGCCAAGGCTTCCTTTGGTTCCACTTCGGTCAGAAAACCTCGAACGCCCATGTTTATGGCAAGTATAGGCGGTTCAGGCTTCCCGAGCGAAATGCATGTTCTCAGGATCGTGCCGTCCCCGCCGATTGTGATTACGAGGTCGGTCTTCATTCGCTTCAGCTGAGCGAACTCCACTTCAGCCTTCAGCTTGCCCTTCAGTGTGTCTTCAGCAAATACTTCGACCCCTTTTGTTCGCACGTGTTTGCCTAGTTCTTCGGCAAGTTCCAAAGCTGCTTTCTTGTCATAACGGGCGACTAGACCGACACTTTTGAGCAGAGTTTTCACCGTTCAGCTATTAGCAGCGCGTTAATCTATAAAGATGTCGAAAAAGGCGCCGCCTTCACCGAGAGAGCGTATGCGCTGCGGGACTGGTCTGGTAAGGTTTCAGTTTTCTGAGCATCTAAATCTATATATGGGGGTTGTTCAAGATTGCTGTGAACAGAAACCGCTGTAGGTTGGTGAAGCTATGAGCAAACCCGTTGATGTTGGAAGCTTGCGTGTGGGCGGATACATGATTATTGACGGTGAACCCTGCCACATACTTGACATAACCAAGTCGAAACCTGGGAAGCACGGTTCAGCAAAGGCTAGGATTGTGGCCATCGGCGTCTTTGACAATATGAAGAGGCAGTTTGTGAAGCCGGTTGCTTTGAATGCTGAGGTGCCGATTATTGACAAGAGGATGGGCCAGGTTTTTGCCGTTAATCCCACTGGCATTCAGATTATGGACTTGGAGACCTACGAGTATTCAGATGCTCCTTATCCTGAAGATGCCGAGCTTAAGGCGAAGCTTGTTGCGGGCGTTGAGATTGAATACTGGAAGATAATGGGCAGAATGAAAATTATCAGAAGCAAGTAGGATGAAAGAAGTTCCATCCTAGCCGTTTTTCATGTACTTTGGGCGATGCTTTTGTATACGGCCACGCTGAAAGACGGAAGGGTTGTCCTCATAAGGGAATTCAGGATGGAAGACAAAGAGAAGCTTTTTCAGATGTATGAATCGCTTTCCGCCGAGGCCGTGCGTTGGGGGATGCCTCCTTACACTAGGGACAGGATTGAGAAGTGGTGGCTGAGTAATCTGCAGAATCTGATTCCTATTGTAGCTTTGCATGGTGACAGAATCGTTGGGCACGCTCAGATTTTCACGCCTGCTCACGCTCGCAGGAAGGGGACGGCTGACTCAGCGATGTATCTTCACCAAGACTTCCACAATGTTGGATTGGGTGCGGCTATGCTTCCCAAGCTTTTAGAGCTTGCACGTAGGGAAGGGCTGCACAGGGTAGGTTTGACTGTTGTAGCCGAGAACGCGCGGGCAGTTCGTCTTTATGAGAAGTTTGGGTTCAAGGTTGAAGGCGTTTTGAAGGATGCTTACTTTGGGGAAGATGGAAAATATCATGATGAGTTAGCTATGGCATTGATACTCGAATGATGCGTTTAGCTCCACCAGTCCCAGCCGAGTGCCCTGAAACCAACATAAAGAACTAAGAGGATTGCTCCCCAGCTCAGTGCGATTCCCGCGATTTCCAGTATTAGGTTGTCTTTGAGGTAAGTGTAGCTTGCC
>PEWI01000238.1 GCA_002779555.1 Candidatus Bathyarchaeota archaeon CG07_land_8_20_14_0_80_47_9
ATGCGGGTTTTGCGCTCAGACTAAGCAACTGGTTATTGAACTTGCTGCTTTGAGTGACAAGGTGCAGGCTGAAGTTCATGATTTCGTTGCTGACGCTGAGCTCGCCAAACAATATGGAATAGACAAAGTCCCAGCAATCGTTGTTTTAGGAGAGAAAGACTACGGGATAAGATTCTACGGACTTCCATACGGTTATGAGTTTCAAACCCTAATGTCGGCGTTGTCCGTCGTTTCGAAAGGCAAAACCGAATTATCGGAAGAGACTAAAGCGAAGCTCAGGGTAATCACCAATCCAGTCCACATTCAAGTTTTGGTTACATTAACATGTCCACACTGCCCCGCTGCAGCGAGCATGGCTCACATGTTCGCTGTTGAAAACGAGTTGATAAAAGCAGATGTTATCGACGCAAACGAGTTTCCTCAACTGGCAATAAAATATGGAGTCATGGGCGTCCCCAAAGTAGTCGTCAATGACAAAGTTGAATTCGTAGGAGCCCTCCCTGAAAAAATGTTTTTGGAACATGTGCTACTCGGTGCTCAATAGAAACTAGAGGTGTGCTGCTTGAAGGAAAAGGAAGTAGTTCTTCAGATTCTGGGAATGCACTGCGCTGCTTGCGCAACAGGAATCGAATCAGGACTTAAAAGACTAGACGGCGTCGCAGACGCTAGGGTGAGTTTTGCAACCAAAGAAGCCATTGTGAAGTTTGACGAAGACAAAGTCACCTTGGACAAAATCAAGGCCGCTGTGAAGAGAGGCGGCTACGAAGCAGTAGAACGAGTTGAAGACGTCAGTGCGAAGCGAAAAAAAGAAGTAAGAGGCAAAATGGTACTATTTTTCATCGGGTTGGCCCTTACCATCCCGATCGCGTCTATCAGTTTCCTCATCACGTTTCCCGAGAAGAATTATGTGCTTCTGGCATTGGCGACGCCTGTACAGTTTGTCGTTGGTTGGCATTTCTACAGGGCGGCATACAGTTCGATTAGAAATCGCTTTGCAGACATGAATGTGCTCGTGGCACTCAGCTCATCGGTCGCCTATGTTTATTCAGCTTACATAACACTATTTGTGCCTGAGGGTATGGGGTTTTTCGATGCTTCGGCTGTGGTGATAACTACTATAACGTTAGGCATGCTTCTGGAAGACATGGCTGTTGAGCGAACAGGCGACGCAATAAAGAAGCTCATGGGACTTCAACCCAAAACCGCCATTGTGATTCAGGATGGCCAAGAGAATGAGATTCCGGCGGATGAAGTCCAGATCGGTGACACTGTAATCGTAAAGCCGGGGGACAGAATCCCAGTTGATGGTTCAGTAATGGATGGGCACACGTTTATTGACGAGTCGATGATCACAGGTGAATCGGTTCCCGTTGAGAAGAACGTCGGAGACACAGTCTTCAGTGGCACAATCAACAAGACGGGTACACTGAAGTTTCAGGCAGAAAAAGTCGGCTTGGAAACAATGCTTGCCCAGATTGTGCGTCTGGCTCGTGAAGTTCAGGCAAGCAAGGCT
>PEWI01000182.1 GCA_002779555.1 Candidatus Bathyarchaeota archaeon CG07_land_8_20_14_0_80_47_9
CACAAACGGAAGATATCTCCCGCACAACCCCTTTTTCTGTTTTCAAGCCGATACTACGAGCATTCCAGAGGCCCTTTTCATACCGAGACCATCCTAGGGCCGCATGAAATAAAAAATAGGGGGTACCGTTTTTGTGAGAGCTTTCAGCTCACAAACGTAACATTTTGGGACTTTACCCTGGTAAAGTTGATGTCTTGCAAGGAGTGTTCTGTAGAGGAGTACATTGCAACTTGGCTTAGAAGTAGTAGTACTTGAAAATTTTTCAAATCCTACTACTAGTTACTTGCAAGAAGAAGAAGTGGGTTGATTTTTTTCACTTTCTTCTTCTACTTGTTACAATCAAGTTTTCAGCTCTACTCCCCTTCAAGAGGAGGATGTTTTCAGCCCTAGCCCCCATGGTCCTTGAGACTAGTATCGCATAATAAAAAAAGGATTCTTTGCAATTCAGAGAAACATGGAGTATCCCCAGCATGAACTGGGAGGTAGCATCATGACCATTCTCGCATTCAACTTGTTCGCCAATACTACCTGGGGGATCTGCTACGAAAACCGAAAGACACCGCTTGGCAACTCCGAATAGGTTGACGAACGGATAAAGGGTCTTATCGACTCCCTCTGAAAAAAACGGAAAGACGACCTCGCCTACTGACGCCTGGCATCCTTTTTCAGGTCTTGATCCACTTATAAGTCAAATTCCGAAGACCAATTCTATTCTTGTTAGAGAAGCTGCATTGATATCAACGGTTCACGGGACAGCATTTCGCGCGCGCTAACTACGCACAGGCTTAGAAATCATGGGCAGAGACAAAAAGGCCATTCAAGAACTAATCGCCCTAGTCGATCCGCCGGCAACCGCATAAACCATCAACTGTTCCATCAACTCACACATTCACTCTCTCCCCTTTTCTACCTTCAAGAATGGGATTAACGTGGCTAAAACTAGGAGAACCACAACGAGCAAACTAAACAAACTCGTTGACGACTTGCTGCACCCCTACTTCACCGACTACCCAACCCTAATAATCATGGATAGCCTACTTCACGCAATGATTGAACAAGATCCGAAAACAAGCATGCACAAATCCATCAAGTATAACCTTCCGAAGCTCCTAGAAAGCCTGACAAAAAAACAGAAAAACCCGTGCCAGCCGAAAATAACGACGCTCGAATCAGATTGACAAAGCATGTGCTATCAAACATGCATGATTAGCTAAAAACACACTTAAATGTGAAGAACCATTTTCAGCTAGGGAAAAAAACGTTCTTTCACATAATATTGACAGGTGAATGCAATTCACAATGCCGATACTGCTTCGGCGAAGCAATGGAAGACGTCGATGAAGATTTTCCAGACTTCGAGATCGACTATT
>PEWI01000161.1 GCA_002779555.1 Candidatus Bathyarchaeota archaeon CG07_land_8_20_14_0_80_47_9
TTGACGCGGTTGCCATGGGGCCTGGTCTCGGTTTGCACGCTGAAACCAAGAAGGCTGTGAAGGCCGTGATTGAGGCTGTTGAAACTGCTGGGAAGCCGTTGCTTTTGGATGCGGATGGTTTGAAGGCTTTTGCGGCGTTCAAAAGGAAACTGAAGGTGCCTGTGGTTCTGACGCCTCACGCGGGGGAATACGCCATACTTGCCGGGAAGTTGCCAGAAGACCTTAAGGGAAAGGTTTCAGAAGTGCAGAAAACAGCGGCAAAACTGGATGCAGTAATACTGTTGAAGGGAGCTGTCGACATCGTGGCTGATGGAAAGCGTTTCAAACTCAACTTCACAGGCAATCCGGGCATGACGGTTGGAGGAACTGGAGACGTGCTTTCTGGCATCGTTGGAGCTTTTCTCGCTCAGAAAGTAAACCCGTTTGAGGCGGCTGTCGCAGGAGCCTTTGTTAACGGTGCTGCTGGCGACTTTGTGTTTGAAGAGAAGGGCTATCACATGGTTGCATCAGACCTCATTGATTGGATTCCGCGCGTTTTGAATGACCCGATGTCTCACGTGAAGGTGCGAAAGACAAGTGGAAAGGCGAGTTAGAATCGTGGTTTATCATGCCAGACAGTGCGACCCCAAAAAATGCACTGCGTTAAAACTTAGCCGTCACGGGCTGATTCGCATCGTGTCGCAGTTGAGGTTTCTGCCTAAAAGAGCCATCGTGCTTAATCCTTTCTCAGAGACTGCCTTCTCGCCGGCTGACAGACAGCGCATTGAACAGCACGGACTGGTTGCTCTGGACTGCAGTTGGGAGCATGCGGAAAAGGTTCTGAGCGGGCACGTGAGGGGAACCTCTCGCTGTCTGCCGCTGTTGGTTGCGGGCAACCCTGTTAACTTTGGCAAGCCAACCAAGCTTACGACGGTGGAAGCTTTGGCTGCAGCTTTAATCATTGCTGGTTTTGAGGAGGAAGCACGTGAGCTGTTGTCCGTTTTCACGTGGGGACACACTTTTCTCGATTTGAATGGTGAAAGACTGGGAAAATATTCAACAGCAAGAAACAGTGCAGAAGTGGTCGAGCTGCAGAAAACTTTCATGTACTCTGTCAGGAAATCGTGAGCAATCGTGGGCTGGCGTGTTGGCTGTAGCTCACTCAACTCTGAAGATGTCTTCCACAAATCCCTCTTTTTCCCAAACGGGAAGGGACATCCATGGTTCACGGTGAGATCGAGCATGTTTTGCATCAAAACTCATAAATCTTTGCGAGCATAGGTTTTGTTCGGGGCTGTTAGCTTATGTCTGTTGCCTTTCACGGCGCAAAGTTCTGTTGGATGAACGGTGAGATCATCGAAACCGAAAGGGCGCTTGTCTCTGCTATGGAGCCTATTCATCTCAGCATTTTCGAGGGAATAAAGGCCTACGTAGAAAATGATGTCACTAATAGGGGAAGACTGAATATTTTTCAATGGAAGCCTCACGTTGATCGTCTTTGGCGGTCTGCAGCAGTCTGTGGG
>PEWI01000084.1:0-1193 GCA_002779555.1 Candidatus Bathyarchaeota archaeon CG07_land_8_20_14_0_80_47_9
GGTGTTAAGGAAAATGGAAACTATGGAGTTTGATGACACAAAGGCTATCGTAAAAAAGTATAAGCTGCGAACTGCCGGAGCGCAAGGGGCGACAATCGAGATAACCCTGCCGAAGGAAGCAGTAGAACGAGAAGCAAGACGCCTAGGCATCAGCGAAGATAAAGCAGTCGAGAAGCTGATAGGCGTTTGGCGTTTTAACAATTTCCGCGGTCTCCACCTGGACTTTGAGTTGAAAACGCCAACACAACTAGGGTTGTTAGAGAAGGAGGCCAGTCCAGCATGAGTGAGGTTCAGCAGAAAATCGTGAAGATCAAAGAGAAGATCACCCTCATCGAGAACGAATTGTCGATTTGCAGAAAAATCTTGCGAGGTGAAAAAATTGAGTGAAAAAACGCGGGAAGCACTACTCATCTACGCAGACGCAATCGACGCGGCAACGACGCAACTGCGCATGAACCTAGGCGCCGAAACAAAACAGCAAGGAAGCCCTGCACTAAAGTTCGACACATCAAAAATCGTTTGGAAGAAGGCGGAAGGCAACAAGGGCCCGTTCGAGATCGCCGAGAAAAAGATGAACGACGGAAACTCGGACTACGTGGCTCTGGACAGGTTCCTAGAAAACGCTGGCGGTCGAGTCTCGAGCGAAGGCTACTTCATTTGGCAGTTCCCGAAAAAAGACGCGGTTGGGCGGAAGGCGCTGAAGCGGTGACACTGTTGAAAGGCTGGAAGATGACCGAGCTGCAAGTAAATGGATGCCGCCTTTGAACAGACACTTGGTTTCCTTTCAGCCCAACAAACACTAGAGGAGCAATAAAATATGAGTGTTGAAGACAATAAAAGCTCTTTGGCTTTCGATTCGAGACTGAAAGCTGCTGCAGAAGCCTATTGGAATCAAGGCCTTAGCGTTGTGCTTATGACTGTTTTAGAAGACGGAAAGAAAGACGTTCTCCACACTTGGAAGCAATGGGAGACACGGAGACAAACAAGAGAGGAATTTGACGCTTTACCATGGCTGAACGCTGAAAGATTCGCTGTCGTGTGTGGCGTTCAAGGCATAAACGGTCTTTACTTCACGCCTATTGATACGGATAACCCAGATTTCGACCAGAACCTTCTACGAGTTACCCAAACCGAGAGAACCCCTAGAGGTGGTCACCACTTCATTTACTGGTCACGCGTCAACACTAGAGGAA
>PEWI01000084.1:1205-1465 GCA_002779555.1 Candidatus Bathyarchaeota archaeon CG07_land_8_20_14_0_80_47_9
ATTTGAAGATTGAGCTTTTGGGGCAAGGCAACCTATGTTTAATGTGTCCGTCAAAAGATTATGTGAAGGTCAACGATAACCCGCCAACTGAAATAGACAATATAAAAGAGGTTTTCGAGAGCCTAGCGGAAAAGTTAGGTGGCCACACAAAACGGAAAACCCAGAGCAACAGAATAAGGTATTGTTGCAGAGAGGCTCTAGCTCGAGACAACCATATAGACCATCTTATGCGTTTAGCCATAGCGTCAGAACACAAGCGC
>PEWI01000242.1 GCA_002779555.1 Candidatus Bathyarchaeota archaeon CG07_land_8_20_14_0_80_47_9
GCGGCGGAAAGACCTTTTTCTCTTATGGCAGGGTCTATCATAAGGCGCCTACGAGGCGGCTTTTCGGGCGGGTTCACATCGATGTGAACAACACCTTCATCTACACTGCATGCGGTTTGGAAGGACTGATTGAAGTTTCAAGGACGTGTAGGGTTCCTCTTCAGCGGGCTGCAAGAGCTTCTATCGGAAGCATAATGTCCTCTCTGCAGCTTTACACTGCTTGGAAGGAAGGCATTCTCATTCCTTGGAAGAAAACTGAGCCTGAATCTTTCAAGTCCGGTTGGGAGTTGCTTGTGGCTGACCGTGGTGGGTTCATCTTTGAGCCGAAGTTGGGTTTTCACACGGATGTTGTTGAAGTTGATTTTGCTTCCATGTTTCCAATGCTGATGTTGACGCGGAACATTTCGGCTGAAACCGTGCTTTGCAAGTGCTGTCCAGACTCGAAGCTGAGGGTGCCTGAGCTTGGGTACAACATTTGCGAGAAGAGGAAGGGGATTGTGCCTAAGACTTTGGATCTGCTTCTGAGGAAGCGTTCAAAGTACAAGAGCTTGATGAAGGAAGTTGAGGATAAGAAGCTGAAGCACGCTTACAACATGCGGCAGGCAGTTCTCAAGTGGATTCTAGTCACATGTTTCGGTTATCTGGGTTACAGAAACGCGCGTTTCGGAAAGGTTGACGCCCACATCGCCGTGTGCGCTTTCGCACGCGACGGATTACTGAAAACAGCAGCAATGGCGGAGCAGCATGGTTTCGAAGTTATCCACGGAATTGTGGATTCTTTGTGGCTGAAGAAGCAGGGGGTTTCTCCTAGAGAAGTTGCCGATTTCTGCCGCGAAGTTTCAAGTGCTGTTGGCGTTCAGTTGAGCGTTGAGGGCAAGTATCGCTGGATTGTTTTTCTTCCGTCAAAGGTATTAGAAGGTGTTCCAGTTCTGAACAGGTACTATGGCGTTTTTGAAAATGGCGAGGTCAAAATGCGCGGCATCGAGGCCAGACGTGGAGACACGCCCCGTTTCTTGTATAAGGCTCAGATGGAAATGATTAAGAAGCTTGCAGAAGCCAACAGCTTAGAGAGTTTCAAGGCTAAAATTGCCGAAGCTTTGCATGTTTTAGGAGACTATGCTGACGAGTTGATTGACGGGCACGTTGATGTGGAGGAGCTTTTGGTTACCAAGAGACTGTCAAAGGCCCCTTCAGGCTACAATCATGACGTTTTCCAGGCTGTTGCGGCGAAGCAGTTGGAAAAGGCTGGTTTCGAAGTGCATGCTGGACAGACGGTTCAATACTTGATTGTCAACGCCGGCTCCAGACGGGCCAATGGCAGGGTTGTTGCAGCTCAACTGCTGAAGCCTAGCACACGCTATGATGCGAAGGAGTATCTGCAGTTGCTGATTTCTGCTGGCGAGACATTGCTGGGAGTGTTTGGATACACCAAAAGCATGATTGAAGCCGAGACATTATATCATGAAAAGCAAGTCCTGCTTTCATAAAAAGCGCAAAATGGACGAAAGTGATTGTTCACGTTGCTTACTTGGCGATCGCGCTTCCTGTGGTGGTTTGGGCGTGTAAAAAGAAGGGCTAGGTTACGAACATCCGTTAGTCTTATCTAAGTGCTGTGTCATTTTATCTGGTTCAGAATTAAATCGGTGCAGCAGATGCCACCAATCATCCAGATTCAAAACCTCACAAAGAAATTCGGCAACCTTGCCGCAGTAGACCACTTGGACCTAGAAATCGAAGAGGGAGAAATCTTCGGACTTCTCGGGCCTAACGGCGCGGGAAAAACGACTGCGATTCTGATGCTTGCAACAGTCATCAAACCGACTGAAGGCACAGCCTTGGTCGGCGGGTTCGACATAAGAAAAAGCCCTGACAAGGTGAGGGGTCTTTTGGGCATTGCTTTTCAGGAGCCTAAAATGCTGTGGGTTGCCACCCCTTGGGACGTGGTGAACTGGCACGCCAAGGTATGCGGGCTGTCGACCGAAGAGCGGAAGCGAAGGGTCAAGCAGGTTTTGGAAACTGTGGACATGTGGGAACCTCGGCACAAGAACGTTCATGCACTTTCAGGCGGTATGCGCAAGAGGGTCGAGATGGCTAAGGTCTTGATCCAGAGGCCGAAGATTGCCATAGTTGACGAACCAACGACTCAGATTGACGTAGTTGGCAAGCACAAGATATGGAACATGCTGCTGGAACTTCGCGATGAAGGAAGCACTATCATTCTGGCCACTAACGAGCTTTATGAGGCAGACCGGCTTTCAGATCGTGTCGGCATCATGCACAGAGGCAAGCTGCTTGTGTGCGACACGCCTAAAACGCTTAAAGACAGCATTCTTGGCGGCGACATCATCGACATCCAGCTTGAAAAAGACGCGTCACCTACGATCGTTGAGGAACTCAAAAGTTTCAAGGAAGTTGTGGACATTATGCAGGTTAAGCCCACGAACCTCCGGCTTTACTTGAACCGTGTTGAAGAGGTTGTTCCGCAAATAATGAACCTACTTATGAAGAAGAATGTGCCGGTCAACTCGATACGGATGAGCGAGCCGAGCCTTGACGACGTCTTTGCGCATTACACTGGCTTGACGATTGAGGAAGCACAGAAGGATGAGGGGTGAGCCGTGAACGAACAAGCTCTTCCTAGTTATTGAGCGAGACATCCGCCTCTTCTTCCAGTACAAGTTCCTGATCATAATGCGAGCCATCTGGTTTGTCTCACAGATAGCCCTGTTTGGACTCATCGCCTCACGCATGATGAGCATACCTAACTATTTCCAATACTACGTGGCTGGGCTTTCAGTGATGACGCTCTACTCAGCAGCCATATTCATCGGATTCGACATCTACGAAGAAGCGGAGCACGGTGTTTTTGAATACCTGCTGAGTCTGCCCGTTTCCAGAAAACAGCTGGTGCTGGGACGATCAATCGGCGGAGGTCTCAGGGCGTTCATATACGTAGGACCGTTAATCGCCTTGTCATTGTACGTTATCGGCGCCACCAACCCACTCAGCTTCCTCGTTGCGCTGTTCGCGCTATTCCTGTTCTCTTTCGGCGTGTCCGGCATGAGCATCACCATAGCCGTCATAATAAAATCTAGTGACCGCTTCGACATATTGATGGGAGTGCTGGACGCTCTGATAGTTCGTCTAAGCACGGCAATGTATCCTTTGGCCGTTGTTCAAGCTGCTAACCCGCTTTACGGCGGGCTCGCAAGCTTCAATCCCGTCACGTACGCGGCGGACTTGTTCCGCTGGGGCACGGGCATAGAGGCCATAATAACTCTGAGCAATCCTCTGTGGCCGCTTCTCGGAATAATCGCGTTTTTCGCGTTCTTCACTTTCTTCGGCGTCATAATCTATGACAGACGCATCGAGGGAGGAGGCTGGCAGTAGTGAGCGCCATCTTGCACATCATCGAATACGACGTTAGGAACTTCTTCCGCTACAAATGGTGGCTTGTAGGCTTGATCAGCATGAACTTAGCTGACCTTTTCATAATGGCTATCGTCTACAATCAGATGTTAAGCTCTGACGTGATGAAGGAAATCGGCAGTTACTTCAACTTCTTCGCACCTGGACTTGCTGTTACAGGGTTGTTTGCCTCAGCGTTTATGATTGGCCGTGAAGTAAACATGGAACGCCGAAGGGAAGTGCACCATTACATGTTGAGTCTGCCGATGACGAGGATGGAGCTTGCGATTGGACGCGTGCTTTCAGGGGGGATGCGAGGTATGATTTACATGTCGCCCCTGTTGCTAACGTGCTTCATCTTCCTCAGATTCCCCACAATCTGGCAGCTCTTAGTTATCTTGGCTGTCCTGTTTCTGTTGGCCATGGGCATTTCAGGCCTAAGCATAGCCATCGCAGTTTCCACGTCAAGCCTTGAGAAATTCATAACGGCAAGAGGTTTGGTCTACTACACTCTCTTCTTCTGCAGCAGCGTGTTCTACCCACTTTCCTTGATTGAAGGGCTAGGAAAAGACGGCAAGTTTCCCATGGTGCTGGTCACGCTGGCCGAAGTTAATCCCTTAAGCGGCGCTTCTGACATGATTAGGTCTTTCCTGCTTGTTGGATACCCGCCGTTCTCATATGCTTCAATTCTAAACGTCGTGGTTTTCTCGGCTGTCTTCACTTTCAGCGCGGCTTTTGCATACATCAAGATAATTGAACGCAAATGAGCCATATAGAACAATGTTCCATTGGTTGCTTACATGGTTAAGTTTATGAACGTGAACCGCCTTATGTTTGTCTTTCACCTCCGGTTGGCTCCTTTGAGGGTTGAAAACTGAATGGACGAGGTAAAATCCATCTTTGAGCCCCGAAAGGTCGTCCTGATAGGCTCAAGTAAGATGCGAGAAAAAGTCGGCATGACCTCTCCGCAACTGTTCCACAGCGTTGCGTACAACATGAAGAAGTTCTTCAAGGGCAAGACAGTGGTTTTGGATACACACCGCAACAAAGGCTACACAGACTTAGGCCAGATTTCAGCTACGCCCGACCTTGCAGTCATTATGCTTCCGCCGAAAGAGTCAATACCGATTTCAGAAACATGTGCAAAAATAGGCGTGAAAGCGCTAGTGATGATTACCGGCGGCTACAAGGATGAACAGCGAAGAAAATTGCTCAAGCTGAAAGAAGAGTACGGGATCAGAATCCTGGGACCCAACACTATCATGGGCGTCATAAACACGGCTAACGGTCTGAACACCTCGTTTGAAAGGAACACTATGCCGAAAAGAGGACGCATCGCGGTAATATCTCAAAGTGGCGGTGTCGGCGCTTGCATGCTCGATTGGGCATGCTTCTACAAGATAGGAATTAGCAAGTTCGCGTTTGTGGGCGACAAGATAGACGTGAGCGATGTGGAGTTGCTGCAGTACCTAGGAAAGGACAAGGACACGAAAGTCATATGCCTTTACATGGAAGGAGTGAAAAACGGAAGAGAATTCATCGAAGAGGCAAGAAGAATCGTTGAGAAGAAACCGATACTTGTCTTGAAAGGCGGAATAACAACCGAGGCAGCGCAGAGAGCCAGATCTCACACAGCGTCGATTGCTGGGTCAGACGAAGTTTTCGACGCAGCATTCAAGAAAGCCGGTATGATAAGAGTGGGTAACATTGAGGAGCTGATGGACACTGCCGTAGCTCTTTCGAAACAGCCTCCGATGCGCGGCGACAATGTGGCGATTGTGAGCAATGTTGGCGGTCCCGCTATTTTAGCGGCTGATGCCGTTGCAAAGAACGGTTTGAAACTTGCAGCCTTAGCCGAGAAGACTAAAAGCAAGATTGAAAGGTTGTATCAAGGGGTTGACGCTAGTAATCCGATTGACATGATAGCTGATGCTAAGGGCGAAAGATATTCGAAAGTGTTGGAGCTTGTTCTTGCAGACAAGAATGTGGACGGAGTCTTGGTCATAAACATGCTCAAGTCCACGTTCTTTGAACCGAAAGACGGCAGGGTAATTCCGAAGATAGCTTCCAAGCATCCTGACAAGCCGATAGTTGATGTGCCCGCAGGCGGAGAAGACTTCTCAAAAGTGTACAGCGTTCTTGGGAACACGAGTATTCCATTGTATAATCTGCCTGAAAAGGCTGTTAAAGCCCTGAAAGTTCTGAGAACTTACGGCAAGATCCTCGGAAAGCATTAACTATATTTCGACCGTTCAATGATTCTATTTGTGGTTGTTATCGTCGTTTAAGGTGAAAGTTTGGTTCAGAATCTCAAAGACCCAAGCAAGGCAGTGAATGAAGAAATTCTCAATTTCTGCCGTCACATAGCAGGCTCTAACCATATCACAGCGGTCTGCGTGTCAGGTGATTTTGCATTTGGCCTGCCAAGTTCGAAAGCGCTGATTGACGTCGTGCTTGTAATCCGCGGCTTCCAGCCCCGGTTGATGAATTACGTGAAGGTTTTCGGCGACCGCACTATGATCGTCTTGGCCGCTGACCAATGGGTCTTTGAAAGGGATGCGGACAGAGGTTTTCTAGGAGAAGCCTTGGCGAGCAAGCTTATTTTCCCATACATAGCACAAGTGAACCCCAGTTATCTGCATGACCAAGAAATCAAACTGAAGAAGCGGCTTATTCTTGAACTCTTGGAAAACCTTGTGTTGGATTTTCCCGAGCTCTCGTACGAGCTTCGCATTCGGCCGGAGTATTTTATGTATGGGACTATCCTTAGCAGAGTTCGACTTTTTCCGTCGATGGTCTACATCTTGGCCAACCTGATGAATGAAGAAAGCAGGGAAAGAAACATCGGTTACATGCTTCGCGGGTTTAAAGAGGCGTTGCAGGAGCTTGAGAAAGAAGATGCAGTTGTTTCCAGTGATGGCTACGTGAAAGTCTCAAGCTGCTTTGCAGACAAAGCCAAGAACCCTAGGGTTCGCTTCACGAATCTTCTCAAGCCAGCTCAGAGGACCCTGTTCGCCTCTCTTCTGGGCATCTTTCCAAGTATTCTCAACGCGTTTTCTCAAAACAGGGAAATCCTTGCCAGGCTTCAAGGGATGGGCGGCGAAGATGCGAGGATCGTCAGTCAGTTTGAGGTTCCTGAAAAGTACGTTTACGTTCCTACGGTAGGCGGGCTTGTTCCGTTGGCGAACAGAACGGACATCAAGGCTTTCGCTAGGAAGGTGCTAAGTACAGGCGAGGACGTGAAGGTTGCAGTTGAGCGTCTTGGCGGCGTCTTGAACGATGTCTACCTGATTAGGGCGCGAATGGGTGACCGTGAAAAGAAGGCTGTTGTGAAGAGTTTCAAGGACTGGTCTAGTTTCAAGTGGTTCCC
>PEWI01000086.1 GCA_002779555.1 Candidatus Bathyarchaeota archaeon CG07_land_8_20_14_0_80_47_9
TGACGAAGATAGGTTCCGCCAACACCGCACTTGCCTCCCTATACGGGGGACAGACCAAGACGGATGCCGAAGCAACTATCTGCAGAGGCTCAAACCGCTCATTCAGTATGGCGGTCGAGGAATCTGCGGAAACAATCTTCAAGCAGTTTCACCTTGCCATCTTATAAACCACCAATCAGAATTTAGCTTTGCTGTTTCAATCGGGCAACTGTCGGAGATTCAGTCCTAGGAGGAATATTTCAGAGCTCTTGGCTCGGCTTGCTGCAGGCTTTATTATTTTCACTGTCTGAAAGTGCTTCCTCATTTTCTGAATGAAATCGTCCAACAGGTCTCCTTGGAAAGCTTTCACGAAAAAGTTTCCATGAGGTCTGAGCGTTTCGTAAGATATCTCCAGCGCCTGCTGCGCTAGGTCTATTTGGCGGGCATGGTCAACTTCCCATATTCCGGAAATGTTCGGGGAAGCATCTGAAATCACTACGTCCGCCTTTCTCGGAAGCAATTCCAAAATCTGCTCTAGGGTTTCCCGTTCAGTCATGTCGCCCACTATCGTTCTAACATAACTTTGAGGAAATGGCTCAATAGGCTTCAAGTCAACTCCTAAAATGAAGCCTTTGTTTCCGATAATTCTCTTGGCAACCTGAATCCATCCGCCTGGCGCGGCACCCAAGTCAATGACGACGTCGCCGTACTTTATGAAGTCATACTTTTTCACGGCTTGAATCAGCTTGTAGGATGCTCTGGAGCGGTATTTTTCTTCTCTTGCTTTTTTGTAATAATAGTCTCTTTTTCTGTCCTGTATCCATGCCTTGGGCAAGACTAGCTGTCTCCCACGGCGCCAGATTCGCCCTTGGCTATCAGTAGAATCCAGTCTGTGAGTCTTTCACAGTTCTTCGGCGAAATAGTGCTCGATGGATCGCATCTGGGATTGTCTTGGCACATCAAGCATGGACAGTCTGATATCGATTCAATTGAGGCTGGGAGTCTTTTCGGATAGAGCCTGTAGGTCCATCTGCCGTCGCAGAGTTCCTTGGCTCGGCGAATCAGCCCTTTATTCTCAAGCTTTATGGAGATTCTCGATCCTTCTCGGCTGCTTGCCCCCAAGTTGCGCCACAGTTCCGATTGCAGCACGCCCTCGAAGCCGGTGTTCATCACGAATTGGAGGGCCTTCTGTTCTAGGTCGTTGCGTTTCGGCATCTTCACCAGTTCCAAGTCTCTATGTTAATATATATGCGGTTTTGAATAAAAAGATGTATGCCGGTATTTGAAAATAACGCATGTTGAAGGACGCAGAAAATGAAGGATAAAAAAGCAAGTGACTCCTACTGTTTAGGAATTGAGTCAACAGCAGACGACTTCAGCGTCGGAGTGTCAACATTCAAAGGCAGAATATTAGCGAACATAAGAAGCCAATACGTGCCCGTTGAAGGCGGTATCCACCCAAGAGAAGCAGCAAGACACCACGCGGAAGTAGCAAGCAACGTACTCGAAGAAGCCTTTTCAAAATCCAAGATAAAGCCCAAAAACGTTTCGGTTGTCTCTTTCTCTCAAGGTCCCGGGCTGGGTCCTTGCCTTCGAACTGGTGCGACTGTTGCACGCGCTTTAGCATCTTATCTCAACGTTCCTCTCGTCGGGGTCAACCACTGCATAGCGCATGTTGAGATAGGGAAACTGAAAACGGGCGCAAAGGACCCGGTTACGCTGTACGTTTCGGGCGGAAACACCATAGTCTCGGCCTTTGATTCTGGACGTTACAGAGTCTTTGGCGAAACACTGGACATTGCCCTTGGAAACTGTTTAGACGTTTTCGCAAGAGAGGCTGGGTTACATCAAACGGAGGGTAAGCCTTTTGGGGCTGTTGTTGAAGACCTTGCCGCAAAAGGAAAAAATCTCATTCCATTGCCATACTCGGTTAAGGGAATGGACATTTCTCTGAGCGGATTGTTGACAGCTTTGACCAATCTGCTCAAGAGAAGGGAGTACAAGCTTGAAGACTTGTGCTATAGCCTTCAGGAAACAGCCTTTTCGATGGTCACAGAGGTGACTGAAAGAGCTTTGGCGCACACTGAGAAGAAAGAGGTTCTGCTGACGGGTGGAGTAGCAGCTAACAAGAGACTGCAGTTGATGATCAAGGCGATTGCCGAGGAGCACGATGCAAGATTTTGTGCAATTCCAAGCGAGTTCGTCGTTGACAACGGTGCAATGGTTGCTTGGACGGGAGTGCTGGCTTATACTCACGGCGTGGTCACACCGATTGACAAAAGCTTTGTGAAGTTGAGATGGCGGCTTGAAGAGGTTGAAATTCCGTGGGTAGAATGAACCGCCCATTGCTGATAAAGAAAGGTGCAGAAGCAAGCCTCTACCTTGCAGACTGGCACGGCAGAAAGGTAGTGATGAAGTGCCGTTTGCCCAAGAAGTATCGTCCATCAAGTTTGGATGAGCATATCCGAACTTACCGGACAATTCATGAGCCACAGTTGATGCATGAAGCCAAAAGGGCTGGGGTTCCAACGCCGACAATCTTTCTAGTCGACGTGAAAAATACGATCATCGTCATGGAGTTTATCGAAGGGAAACAGGTAAAACGGCTTTTGGCGGAGGTTTCGGCAAGCAGGAGACAGTTGCTGTGCTTGAAGATTGGCGAACTCATCGGCAAGCTTCATCGATGCGGAATAATTCACGGTGACTTGACCACTTCAAACATGATTCTAAGCCCTGATGGGAAAGTCTTCTTTGTGGACTTTGGGCTCGGCGAGAAAACAAGGGAGTTGGAGGCCAGAGGAGTAGATTTGCACCTCATGAAAAGGGCCTTGCAGAGCGCGCATTTCCGTTTTGCGGGAGAGTGTTTTGACGCTGTGAGCAAAGGCTATTTCAGGGTCTTAGGATGTGAAGTTGGAAAAAGTGTTTTAGACAAGGTGAGAGAGATAGAGAAAAGAGGACGTTACGTTTCCGAGAGAAGAGAGGAATGATTGATGATTAAGAGCGTTTGGTGCGTAACCTTCTACGTTTCCGATCTAAAGAAAGCCTCGCAATTCTATGAAAAGACTCTGGGCTTGGAGAAAAAGTACGAGTTTTCAAGCTACGTTGGCTTCCAATGCGGCAACCTAGAAATAGGACTAATTTCCCAAGCCGAAAAACGGAAAGTGCCAAGTCGAAAGTCGCCTTCAGTAGAGTTTCTAGTCGATGATGTTGACAAGACATACAAAGAGTTGAAAGCCAAGGGTGCCAGGTTCATCAAGGAACTGCACGACGAAACTTGGGGTGGAAGAGAAGCTGCGTTCACAGACGCAGATGGCAACGTTTTGGAAATTGTTCAGATAGACTGGGAAAAGTATTTTGATATTTCAGCAAAAGGTGCAAAGAAAAGCCGTTGAGCAGCATGAATCTCCAACTTGAAGGCAGAGTAGTATTCTTCGCGACAAACAACATTAACAAGTTTAACGAGGCTCGGAAAGTGTTGGGAGAGTACGGAATAGCAGCAGGCATGCTCAGAGTAAAAAATCTGGAAGTCCAAAGCGACAGTCTAGAGGAAATTGCCCGGGCAAGCGTCGCAGATGCTTTTGAAAGGTGTCACCTGCCGATCATTGTTGAAGACGCCGGGCTGTTCATAGAGGCTTTAAGCGGGTTTCCTGGCCCGTACGCAGCTTATGTTTACAAGACAATTGGGAACGACGGATTATTGAAACTGATGAGAGACATCGAAAACAGGAAAGCAAGGTTCCAGTCAGTGATAACCTATCTTTCGGCAAAGACCGAATCACCCATATGCTTTGGCGGCGAGGTCGCAGGAGAGATCGTGGAGGAAGAGAGGAGAAAGGGCCGTGAATCTGGCTTTGGTTTCGATCCTATCTTCAAGCCAGTCAACAGTGCCAGAACCTTCGCGGAAATGGACACGGCTGAGAAAAACAAGTGTTCTCATCGGGCGAGGGCTTTGCGCAAGTTTGCAGAATGGTACGGAAAGCTTCCATGATGAAGACCAAGACCATTCTTGCCTTGAATCAATAATCTTAGCGCGCGTTTCAATTTGTTACATTTCTCACAGTTTCCAAGATAGGTAGGATTAGATCAAAATGTCAGAAGCCAGCGATGTGATACCATTCCCCGAGCGGGAAGAAATGGAGCTAAAGAGGCCCCCAAAAAGTTATTATTGGTCTCAATTTCATGCTGAGTTGGTGAAGAGGCCAATGCCCCATGAAAAGCGGCATCTCAAGGTTTATTCTGCCGGAGCAGTTGCTCCACCTCTCCGTGATGCCATAGCTATTTTTGAAAAAGCGTCCAAGGTAGAATGCGACTTGAGGATAGGCAAACCAGAAGACCTTTTGAAAGAAATAGCGAAATTCAAAAAGGGCAATGTCTTCTCTTCCGGAGCCGAATACATTCTCGATGACGCAGAAGATCAAGGGCTGATAGCTTCTACCAACACATCTGAATGAGGAGAAATGAGGTTTGGTTGAAGGTTCGATAATCTCGAAGAGAAACGCCTACGTCGCGATCCTCACCATGGGCATCGTGAGCATGCTCGGAGACATAGTTTACGAGTCAGGTAGAGGAATTGCCCCAGATTATCTCAGGTTCCTCGGCGCATCAGCGTTTCTGGTAGGTGCAGTCAGCGGTGCAGGGGAGTTCATAGGCTACTCCTTGAGGCTTGTTAGCGGAAATCTCTCAGACAGAAGTCGAGCCTACTGGCTCTTCATCTTCGTCGGCTACGGCCTGATACTGGCGATACCCCTCATAGGTTTCACCTTCAGCATCGAAGTGGTGATGGCTCTGCTACTCTTGGAGAGGCTTGGGAAAGCAATCAGATCCCCCTCTAGGGACACGGTCATCTCCATAGTTAGCAAAAGCGTCGGCTCTGGAAAAGCATTCGGGCTCCACGAGGCCATCGACCAGATTGGCGCCGTGATCGGTCCACTGATCCTTGGCGGCGTGATGTTCTACACCGCGAACAGTTACCCCATCACCTTCAAGATCCTGTTAATCCCTTTCGCCCTAATGCTTGTTGCAATAGCCTACACTTACAGGAAGATCGGGAAAACTGTAGAGGTCGAAGCTAAGAACATTAAGGAAGAAGGAACCTCTCTAACCCGGGGCTTCTGGATTTACTGCATAGCGATTTTCCTGAATACCCTCGGGCTTATCCCCGTTGCCCTTATACTCTACACAGGTTCCTCTATTCTCCAACCGCTGGGTCAGCAATGGATAGTACCTCTTCTCTACGTCGTTGTACAGGCCGTTGACGCTCCTATGGCTTTGGTCTCCGGTCACCTCTTTGATAAGTTGGGAGTGAAGCTTCTTGTGCTGCCTTTCATCCTGGCAATATTTCCCGCTTTTTTCGTCTCTTATGGAGGTCTCCTCGGTGTAATCGTTGCATGCATAATATTCGGCTTGGTCTTAGGTATGCAGGAGTCGATTTACCGTGCTGCAGTATGCGACCTTGTTCCATTGTGTAGGAGGGGCACCGCCTACGGTATTTTCAATACGGCCCTAGGCCTCGGCACGCTCGCAAGCGGCGTCATCTTTGGCTTCCTCATAGATTATGGTTACTCGGCGGCAGTATTGATGGGATTAGCTATAGTGTTCCAGATGGGCGCAATCATAGCCTTAAGGAGCGACAAACAGCTTTTTTCAAATAGTGCAAAAAAAGGAATAAACTGATTATAGGCTAGCGATTTCCAAGCTTCCATTCAGTTTAAGCTAACGCCCGCTCACCATAACGCCTCGTCGATCGATCCTAGCTCGCTTATTAGCACCTATCTCTCTCTGTTTTTCAAAAAAGCGATGCAGGCGCTTCTGGTGATATCCGTTCTGTTGGTCTTGAGAAGCTCAGCTGCTCCATCTAGGCGATCAACCAGCTCCTCTTCGAGCTTAATTTCTACTCGTTTCTTCACTTTGCGCCCACCCCAGATGTCAAAGGATCGATCGTGCTATGAAACGTATTCTTGCATACTCCTTTGGCTCTCAGGAACAGGCTGCCCAGACCTTCAGGGTTCAAGAACTTCCTTAGAGCCCCCGTGAGTTTCTCGCGCGCGCCCACGCTAAAAACCAAAAAAGTGATTGTTACACTACTGTTACACGAAATTGTTACAAAACAATGTTGCTTAACATCTTTTCCTTGTTAGCGCGCGCATGCGTGTTCCTAAAATGACTTTATGAAAGACGGCCCGTATACACTGCGTGGGCTGGCTAGTCCATTTTTAACCATGGTCGATGCGACCGGTAAAATGACTGGACGATGCCCGTGAGCTGCTAAAGAACTGGGCTTCACGCCCGAATGAGTGAATGCAGCCTAATGCCAGCCGAATATTGGAGGTGGAATAGAAGAATGAAGTATGTGGGCATAGACGTTGGGAAACAGAAGTGTGCTGTTGCAGTGATGGATTCGGAAGGGAGGATATCTGACGAGTTCTCCTTCCTGAATAACAATGAAGGAATAGGAAACTTGATTTCTAGGCTCTCCATGGACGATGAGGTTGTGATGGAATCTACTGGCAGCGTTTGGGCAAATTTATACGATCGGCTTGAGCAAGTTCACATGAAGGTGGTGCTGGCTAACCCATTGAAGACGAAGGCCATTGCGTCAGCGAGAATCAAGAGCGATACTATCGACGCGAGGATACTTGCACACCTGCTGAGGGCAGACCTGATTCCTTCATGCTACGTTCCGCCGTACGAGATTAGGGAGATGAGGTACCTTCTCAGGCACAGGGCTTCCATAGTCAAGATACGCACGATGGTGAAGAACAAGATCCACAGCATGCTCGACAGGAACGGCATTGCAGCCGCCGGGTTCTCGGACCTGTTTGGCAAGCGAGGGATGGAGTGGCTCAAGAGCGTGAAGCTTCCCTCGCTGGACA
>PEWI01000135.1 GCA_002779555.1 Candidatus Bathyarchaeota archaeon CG07_land_8_20_14_0_80_47_9
TCATAGCCACGTGTATTTAGGACTTTTTAAACTCAGCGGTCGGTACTCAGAAACCGTTGTCTTATCTTTCTTTCCTAGACCGTAATATTAATAAATCTCATGGTCATAATTACATGATGCTACTTCCTTGCGAAGTAATTCCGCGACGCGTTTAGGTTTTGGGAGAAATACGAAATGATAGATAATGATGCAGTAAACCGATTAGTGTTGAAAGGCACCACTACGTTAGGTGTTGTGTGTAAAGACGGTGTGATACTGGCTTCAGATACTCGTGTGACTATGGGTTTCTACGTGGCTCACAAGTACGGCAAGAAAGTGTACAAGATTGATGACCACTTGGCCATGACTATCGCTGGAACACTTGCTGATGCTCAGAGAGCCGTTGACATATTGACGGTTAATGCACAGCTTTACAAGATAAACCTCGGTCGCCCTCTGCCTGTGAGTTCAGCCGCGAGATTGATTGCAAACCTGCTGTTCTCCGCTCGATACGTGCCGTTTATGACCCAAGTCTTGGTAGGCGGCGTCGACGACACCGGACCACATGTATTCAACTTGGATCCATTCGGCAGCCTCACAGAGGAAAAGTCGGTTTCCACTGGTTCTGGTTCGCCTATAGTCTACGGCATTCTCGAAGACAAGTACAAAGAGGACATGTCAGTCAAGGAGCTCTTGCCAGTAGTTGTCAAAGCCGTGAATGCTGCTATGAAGCGGGATTCAGCAAGTGGCGACAGTTACAACGTTGCGGTGATAGACAACAAGGGTTATCGGGAGTTAACTGAAAAGGAGAAGAAACAGCTTCTCGTAGGTTAAGGAAGTTTAAGTCGTGCCACCGAACTCTGACAGGGATAAGATAGAAATTAGTCAGTACATTCTGGGTCATGTGCCGAAAGAGGCTGAGGTGACTAGGATCGAGTATGAAGGCTCGACCCTTGCAGTCTACACGAAGAAACCGGAGATCTTGGTTTCACAAAGCAACTTGGTCGCCGACATCGTCAACGTAATCAGGAAGAGAATCGTCATACGCTCAGATCCGTCAGTGAGGCTTCCTGAAAACGACGCAGAAAGAATAGCGCGTGAGATAATCTCACCTGAAGCTGAAGTGACGGAAATAAATTTTGATCCAAGCCTCGGAGAAATAATTGTTGACGCCAAGAAACCAGGATTGGTTATTGGAAAAAACGGTGCAGTTTTGCAGGAGATCATAAGGCGGACTAAGTGGCGTCCACGCGTATTGAGAAGCCCTCCATTGCGTTCCAAGATAATAACTCACATGCGGCATTACCTTCATTCTGAGAGCAAGGACAGAGAGAGGATACTTCGCGCGATAGGTGAAAGAATTTTCAGACCTAAGACCTTCGACGTTGGAGACGTACGGCTCACCACCTTGGGGGCATGCCAAGAGGTCGGAAGGTCAGCCTTTCTCCTTCAGACTAGAGAAAGCAGCGTGCTGTTGGATTGCGGCATCAACCCAGGTTCTTCCAGGCCTTTCGAGGCTTTTCCAAGATTCGACAATCCTGCGTTTGAGCTTGAGTCCTTGGATGCCGTGATCATAAGCCATGCTCATCTTGACCACTGCGGTCTGCTGCCGTTCCTCTTCAAGTACGGTTATGACGGCCCAGTCTACTGTTCTGCGCCTACTTCGAGCATGATGACTTTGCTTCAGCTGGATTACTTGGATGTTGCTGGCAAGCAAGGCGTAACGCCGCACTATGATCAGAAGGATGTTCGTGAATGTGTTCTCCACACAATACCATTGCGGCACGGCGTTGTGACGGACATAGCTCCAGACATTCGTCTAACATTGCATAATGCGGGTCACATTTTGGGCTCTTCGATGGCGCATCTGCACATAGGCGAAGGCCTGCACAACATCGTGTACACTGGCGACTACAAGTATGCCAGAACTATGCTGCTGGAAGCGGCGACAACCGAGTTTCCGAGAGTGGAAACGATCATAACAGAATGCACCTATGGCGGCCCAGATGACATCATGCCTTCGCGGGTTGAGGCTGAAGAACGCTTGACAGCGATTGTGAACGAAACTCTTGAGCGCAAGGGAAAGGTCTTGATTCCTGTGCCAGCAGTAGGCAGGGCCCAAGAGATAATGCTTATTCTTGACGGCTACATGCGACGGGGGTTGATGAAGGAAGCGCCAGTGTTCATCGAGGGCATGATTTCCGAGGCAACAGCTATACACACTGCTTATCCTGAATACTTGGGCAGAGAGGTGCGTCACAGCATACTTCACGAGGAGATCAATCCCTTCCAGTCAGACTACTTCACAGTTGTGGAGCATCCAAGCGTCAGGCAAGAAGTGATAGACGGTGAACCGTGCATCATCATGGCCACTTCTGGAATGCTCGAAGGCGGGCCTGTAATAGAGTATTTCAAGAGCTTAGCAGATGACGAAAAAAACACCATGATCTTCGTGAGCTATCAGATTGAAGGCACCATGGGAAGGAGAGTGCAGAAGGGCCTCAACGAGGTCACGATGATGGGCAATGACGGCAAACTTGACATTGTGAAAGTCAGGCTGCGTGTAGAATCAATTGAAGGCTTTTCAGGCCACTCGGACAGGCGACAGCTAATCAACTACTTGACTCACCTTCAGCCGAAGCCTGAAAGAGTCATCGTGTGCCATGGAGAAAGGGCAAAATGCCTCGGCATGGCAAACTTCCTCCAGAGAAGATGTGAACTTCAAGCGTTTGCGCCGTCAGTGATGGAGACTTTCAGGCTGCTGTAGGTATAGGCTCGTTTGAAACTGGCGTTTTTTCCCGCCAAATCTTCACGCCTGGGGGGCAGATGACCACCCTTTCCTCGCCAAGTCTTGCAATGTCTCCGCCAACCGAGTCGGCGAACTCGCACAGCTCGTTTACTGCGCGTTTGACGTCATCAAGGCTCTTGTTTGCGAGAGGAGTGATCCTGAGAATCAAGATGTTCCCAGAGTTCACTTCGTTCTTGACACCGTCCAACTCAGCCAAGTCGCGGAGAGGCATGGCTTTCAAATAAGTCTTGCCAGAGGCACCTTTAACCTCGATTTCCTTTTCTTCCTTCTTGGATTTGCGGAGTATACCGCCTAAACCTGGCAAACTTCTCTCCGACACACCATTATTTACTCTTCTAGAGTTTAAGTTTTTCTTAATTCTGCATTTGAATATGCGATAGGAATTTGGCAGCTAGAGGGTTTTGAGGATCAGAGGTTTGAATTTTGGGTTCATTTTCCACTTTTAAGCCGTATTTGGCAACATTTCGGCCTGATCTTTCAGCAACATTATCGCAGGTGAGGTTCAAGCGCTTGGCGTGCGTATATTCCCTCAGTATCTGATCTAGCAACGTGTGTCTTCAGCATTCATCCGGTGTTCGTAGGCAAGCGGTTCGTAGCTATCTTGGCGGTTGGCATGCATGGGGCTGAGAGATCTGATATCCCATCGAAATGTGCTGTTGAGTCCAGGAACCTTGGTTAGGTTCTGCTTTTGATGTGAGAAAGCATGCGGCTCGGGGCGGTGAATGTAAACGCATGCTAGCGTGTTGTTGTCTCTTCCGCCGTTTTCCTCGTTTCATTAACCTTTAGCCGTGAATTCCTTGATGAAATTCCATGTCTTGTCGCCTACGAAATGAACGTTCTTAATGACAATGCCCTGCTTGACTTTCCTCGCCTCTTCAGAATCGTATAGAACTTCCCCGACTCCTAGTGCCTTGCCGTGTTTTTCATCTACGACGAAGACAAAAGCTCCCCTCTTAAACTCCCCCTCATACCTCATGATGCCGGGCGCCATTACATTTGCTCCTTTGCACACGTAGGGAACCGCTCCCATGTCAACAACAACCTTGGGGGCTACGGCAAAATACCCGTTGAAAACTAGGGTTGGATAAATGCTCTCTTCCTTCTTAGCTAAGAGCGGTTCACCGTTCAGCAGGAAGATTTCTGCAAAATCGGTTTCAACGACTTCAAAGTCAACCTTGCGCTTGAAGAACTGCTCCAAGTCAAGCCCAAGTCTTTCCGAAGCCTTGGTTAGCAATGCTTTTGCCTCTCTTTCTTTCAGAAAGTATCTTCTGTACTTTTCCGGCATGGTGTACCTCTCTTAGATAGGTTTAAATGTGTAAGTTTAATATAAAAGGCGTGAAAGTATAGGTTTGAGGTTTCAAAAATGAGCGAAATGACAACTGAAATCCTTGAGCAGAACCTCGGAAGAATCGTGCTTGTGCGACTGAAGGGCGGAAAGAGTCTACGCGGCAAACTGAAGGGATTTGACCAACACCTGAACTTGGTTCTGGAAGAGACGGAAGACAACACAGCCTCTGACAACGTGAGAAAGTTGGGCATGATAATCGTTCGCGGCGACAACGTTGTTCTGATTTCGCCGCCGCCAAGGTGACAACTTTTGGGAAAGGGAACGCCCTCCTTCGGCAAGCGCGCCGGCAAGCCAGTTCATATCAAGTGCAGGCGATGCGGAAGAAGAGCGTACAACCTGAGAAAGAAACGTTGCGCAGCCTGCGGCTACGGCGAAACCGCAGCCATCAGGACTTACTCGTGGCAGACTAAGAACGTTCACAGAGAAAGAGTGCGCTAAAGCACTTGTTCTTTATTGCGTTGATTGATAATATCCCTTGTCGACCTTGACGAAAATCAGCGGTCCCTTGCTTTGAGCTAGTTCTCTTGCCTTCCTCAGAGTGTTATTCATGACGCTCAGCACTTGTTCTTTTTCGTTGACGTATTCTTTGCTCTTTTCGTCGCCGAGCTCCATCTTCAGAAGGTTCTCCGCAAGAATTGATGTGCCGCAGATCTCTCCGTTTTTGATGAGTGTTGACGTTATTACTTCCTGCATTTCCTGTCGGTTCGAAAGCTTTTCCCATAATGGCTCAGCGTTGTCAAGTATCTTCGTGACCTTGTTCCATCTTTTCGTGTTCTCGTTGCCTATGAGCAGTTTCACCCGTTCTTTCCACTTCCTGAGCCATATTCCCGTCCAGATGCTCAAGAACTCGTCCAGCTCAGTTGGGTTTTCGTTGAAGAAGCTTTCCAGTTTCTCCACAAGTTCGCATTCGTTTGCTTCTTTCCCAACAAGGTCCCAGTGAACCTTAAGATAGTTCGTCAGGTCTTGGCAGGCTATTTGGAGTACCTTGCGATCCGAACCCAAAACGTCCAGCATCGGGTTTTTGTCTTTGAGCTTTTCAGACAACAGGATTTCAATGAAGTTCATAGGTACTCCCGTCTCGAAGCCTTCTCCAACTAAAACAAGACTGTGAAGTTTTAATTAAGCTTTATTCGTAATGGCTTCTATAACTTTCTTCGATAATTTTCAGCCATATTACGGTTTTAGAAATATCCTAAGAGCCCTTTTCGGGCTTTATTCAATGAAATCTGGCAATTCCTTAACGCTCTCAAGAATTAAATCGGGTTTCTCCTTCTCCAATTCCTCGCGAGAGAATATTCCAGATAGGACTGCAACCGTCTTGGCTCCAGCGTTCTTTCCAGCTCTTACGTCAACGACAGAGTCTCCAACGACCACGCATTCGCATGCTTCCACCTTCAACTGCTTAGAACACTCCAGCAGCGCTTCGGGAGAGGGCTTCGGATTCAACGTGTCAAAGGCGGTTACCACTTTCTGGAAGTACTTTGCCAGGCCAAACCCCTCCAGCTGCTTAATCACCTCCGTCGTAGGAACGTGACGTCTGGTGGTTAACGCCAACTTTGCTTTTTCCGAAAGCTTCTTCAGAGTGTCCGCAACATTCGGAAACGGTTTTGTTCTCGAAGCAGTGGCGTCGTAGTAGGCTTTGAGATATATTTGCAGGAATCTGTCCACGTCAATCCCGCTGATCAGGTCGTTGATCGGCAAGTTCTGCTCAAGCCTTTTCGGAATTTCGGTCATTACTTTGATGTCGACCGTTTCCTGTCCCATTGCCGCGAAAGCCGTCCTCGCAGCTTCAAAATATGCTTCTTTTGAATCCACTATCGTGCCGTCCAAATCGAACAGTATGCCTCTGGCCTTCAACTTCATGTTTTGCGTGTCCCTTCCTAGCTAACGTGGTATTTGTTGGAGCTATTTGTTTCGATAAGTTTTTATTCACGGTTAATTGTCTAAGGTAAATACCCAATAAACCTGTCGGGCGACAAATCAGGAAAGATTATGGATGGCAAGAAAAGCAAGAATACGCTTAACGAGCACCGACTACATGAAACTCGAAGGAGTATGTGAAGAACTGAAAGCAATCGCCCAGAAAACAGGAGTCAAACTTACTGGGCCGGTTCCGCTGCCAACAAAGAGACTTAAAGTTCCAGTGATGAAGTCGCCTTGCGGCGAAGGAATCGCAACGTGGGATAGGTGGGAAATGCGGATTCACAAGCGGCTTATTGACGTTGACGCTGAAGAACGCGTCATGAGGCGCATCATGAGAATTCGTGTCCCAGAAGAAGTGCACGTAACCATAGAGCTCCTTTAGACGCGCAGACAGCTATTTTTCGTGTATCCATTTGAATAACGGACACGCTTCGCACTTCTCTAGGAAGACTAAGCCTTCCTTGGTCGTCTTGAAACGATGTTTTTCGTCACTTTCCAGAAGGTCCTTACTGATCAGCGCATTCAAGTATCGCTTTGCGAGTGAGTATGAAAGGTTAGCGTCTCTCATCAATTCTGTCTTGTTCTTTCCAGACTTCCTTCTTCAATATCTCGAAAGTAATGTCATGTCTGTCTCTGTTAACCATTTACACTCACTGAAAAGTTGTCCTTGGGTCCACGTTTTCTTTTCATTTCTAAAACATATATAGTTTTGCTCACTGTCATGTCAGGCTTCTAACGTTACACTCGTATAGGTCTGCTG
>PEWI01000243.1:0-5371 GCA_002779555.1 Candidatus Bathyarchaeota archaeon CG07_land_8_20_14_0_80_47_9
ACTCTCCCAGCTGTCCCTTCTCGTTCCGTCAACTTGAAAGAATCCGCAAGGCAATTGAAAACCTCAGGGACCGCATCGTCTACGAGGAAATCAACGTCTATGAAGAGCCAGAAGACGGTGAAAAAATGGGGTTCTACGGTTTGCTGTCCCGCAATTTTGTCCCAGTCTTCATCGACGGTCAGCAATACACCGGCGACTTTACGGAGAAAGAGCTTGACGAGGCTGTCAAAAAAGCCCTGCAAGAAAGCAAATAGCCTTAAATGAATCAAAAGGTTTATTGAGCGGATAGAAAAGTACAGATATATCCATTTGGCAAATATCTGCGCTTCGTCAAATAAATGTCTAACTGAATGGAGCTCAAACAACAACAGAAAGGTAATTTGGATGAATTCACGACCTCCTGATCAGAAAAGCGGTCAACTGGTTTTGCCGGGCGAACGACTCGGCGTAATTGAAGAGTTCGTTCCAGACGCCGGAACATACGTGGAGAACGGGGTCATCTACTCAAAGGTTGTCGGCCGAGCGCTTGTGGACTTTTCAAGTCGGCGCGTTTCGGTCTATTCCTTAATTCACGGCGCAGGCGTTCCCAAGGTCGGGGTGACTGTGCTCGGGCAAGTTTCAGGCGTGCAAAGCAACACTGCGAATGTGCGCATTTTCAAGGTAGGCAACAAAGAGCTTTCGGGGGTCTTCACAGGCGTCTTACACGTTTCAGACGTGGCCATGAAATACATTGAATCGATGTTCGAAGTTTGCAAGGCAGGCGACATTTTGAGGGCAATGGTGATCAGTGACAAGAATAGAACCTATCATTTGTCTACGAAAGACAAGGAGTTAGGAGTAGTCTACGCCTTTTGTACAAACTGCGGACACATGCTGGAGCTGAAGCGGCAAGGAATGCACTGCCCGAACTGCGGAAGAATCGAGAAACGCAAGACAGCATTAGACTACGCGAAATGAATGGAGACGACTTGATGAAAGTCAAAGTATTGGACAGAACTTCGAACGAGCTCAAGATCGAGGTTGAAGGTGTTGGGCACACCATTTGCAACTTGGTTCAGAAGAAGCTTCTGGAAAACAAGAACATAGATTTAGCAGGCTACGACATACCGCACCCTCTGTCTTCAAGTACGGTGATTTACGTTCGCACAAAAGGCAGAGTCAAGCCCGAAGAAGCTTTGCGAGAGGCCGTGGAAAAGGCAAGAGAAGCGAACAAGGAGTTTGGCAAGGAACTTAAAGAAGCGCTCAAGAAAACGTGATTCTATTCTTAATAGCTGCAAGCAGTTCGCTGAAGCCCTCAGCAGCGTCGTCAATTTCCGCTAATACCGTGACGCTTTCTTCCAGCGTGACGAAGTTGTTGAGCCAAGCATAGACCATTAATGATTCTGCGGCATCTGCAAGGATGTGGCGGGTCATCCTCGACGGCAAATACTCCCTCAGCCCAGCCTTCTTAATCGCTTGCGCAAGCGCTTCCCCTTTGACTTTTTCGCCTCGAGGCTTTCCGCTGCGCTTCGATAAAGCTAACGAATAGACAAAATTCACGTACGCATCGCCAAGGGAAGCCAGCTTGTGATCAGTTAGCACTTCAGTCAGGTTTCTATGTGTCTTCACGAAACATGGTATGCTTTCGCTCTTCAGAGCCGTCCACCTTCTCATTGCTCTTGCTCTTCGCTAGATTTATAATGTGTCTTTCCTCATATTTTGTGGCATCGTTGAGGAGTAGTTTTGTTTCCGAAGAAATTTCGTGTGATTAAGCCTGAAATCCGTGTTTTGGGGGTCGATGACGGAGTCTTCACTCCGCATGTGAAGGGCTTCGCCCCACTGATCGGCGTCGTTTTTCGCGGTGGGTACTGGCTTGACGGCGTGATGAGCACCAAAGTGGAAGTAGACGGGTTTGACTCCACCGCCAAGATTGGTGCCATGGTCGTCAACTCTCCACATTACAAGCAGTTAAGAGTCATGATGCTTGACGGAGTGACCTTCGCGGGCTTCAACGTCGTCGACATCAAAAAGCTCAACGCAGAGACAGGGCTGCCAGTGATTGCAGTCACGCGTGAAAAACCAAACTTTAAAGACATTCGTGAAGCTTTGAGGAACTTGCCGCAAAGCGAGAAACGGTGGAGGGCTGTTCTGAACGCAGGCAAGATTCTAGAGGTGTCCACTAGGAGCAAGACGGAGAAAGTGTACATGGAGATGTCCGGGATTCTGGAAGAGGACGCACAGAAGATTGTGAAGTTAACATCCACACGAAGCAGTGTGCCTGAACCTTTGAGGGTAGCACATTTGATCGCTTCTGGAATCAGCTTCTGAATCGTCTACTGTCGATATGAATTGCAGCAAGCAAAAGTTTAAAAGAGACAATGTTAAGGGAAATGAGACGGACAACGGAGTAAAACCTATGGAATTTTGTCCGAAATGCGGGTCCCGTCTTACACCTAAAAAAGAAAAAACCGGCAAAGAAACATCCATAGTCTTGGCTTGCCCAAAATGCGGCTACAGGAAACCTGCTTCAGGCAAAAAGGTTGAGCCCAAAGTTGCCAAAGTCATTGAGCACAAGCCGCAGCAACTAGTAGCCGTGATCGGCAAAGAAGAGCAAAAGCTCAGAACCTTACCAACGGTCAGAATCGAGTGTCCAAAATGTGGCAACAACTTGGCTTATGTGTGGCAGGTGCAGACAAGAGGTGCAGACGAATCATCAACGCAGTTTCTACGTTGCACGAAATGTAATTACACATTCAGAGAATACAGCTGAACACTGACTTCTGGAACACAGGACACAAATCTCGACTCCTTTAAGCACGACGTTTTCTGACGGCGTTGCCGAAGAAGACTCAGACTTACCTTTTTCGGCAGTTTGGAAGCTCTGGCCTTACGATAGAACAAACGCCTACTCGTAGAATAACAGCGGAGTATTCTAGAACGGCGATGTCGTTCTGCAATTCAGAGCTGCTCGCGAGGAACAGGCTTCTTCGGGAGATCTGTTCCATCATCACTTCTTCATCGACATAGAAACCCGAAGAGCCCCTTTGCCTTCAAGAGCGATAACTTCACGACACAAATAGTGGGCGTAGATAGCTGAAGGTTAATATGTGAAACCTTTTATTAACAACTAGTCATAACCAATACGAAGGGATCGTCATGTTCAAACTCAAAGTAGCCGACGCCAAACTCCTGAGAGACATGATAACCACCATATCCATTCTCGTAGACGAAGCAACATTCAAAATCGACCCAGAAGGCCTCAAACTGCGCGCAATGGACCCATCGCGCGTCGCCATGGTTGACTTCGAATGGCCCAAGACAGTCTTCGAGGAATACGTCTGCACTGAACCCACAAAAATGTGCATAAACATCACCGAACTGCTGAAACTGCTCAAAAGAGCCGGGAAAGGCGAAGTCCTGGAGCTTTCTCTGGACGAGAAGACAGGAAAGCTACAGATAACAATTACTGGAAAATACACACGTAACTTCACCATGCCAACGCTCGAAGCTTCAGAAGAGGAAGTGCCCACTCCCAAAATCACCTTCAACGTCAAAGCCAAAGCCACAGCCGAAGGTCTAAGCCAAGCAATCGAAGATGCACAGCTGGTAAGCGACCACGTCAGAGTCGAGGCGGACGCCGAGAAATTGGTCTTCAACGCCGCAGGCGACCTCATGGGCGCCACGATCACGATTCAAAAGGGAAGCGACACTCTGCTAGACTTGGAAACAAAAGAGCCTTCAAAGGCAACCTTCAGCCTAAGCTACCTCTCAGAAATCATAAAAACCGCAGCCGCAACCTCCGACATCGCCACGCTTGAGTTCTCGTCAGACATGCCCATAAGACTTGACTTTCAGCAAGTAAAAGAAGGAAAACTAACTTTCTACCTGGCTCCGCGGATCGAAACTGAATAACGGGAAAAGCAGGATGCAACATTCATTTTCAAAGTTTGCCAAGAATGACTACGCAAGGTATCCTTTCTTGAAAGCCGCTGCCAAGTACATGAAGATGCCAGATTTGAAAATCCAGGACTTGGCAGACCCCGGCTTGAAGGGTATCCTTAGACGTGCAGAAGAGAGACTTGACGAAGCAATACTGAGCGCTCTTGTCAGTCGAAACCCACAACATGACGCGGACATCGAATTAATGTCCTTTCCTGTGGCAATAATTTTGGCGACAGCAACTGAAGACTCTTACGTCAAGAAGAGGTATGCTCTAGCAGAGGCAAACCAAACCTACGAGGACTTGAAAGAAGAATCAAGGGAAAAAGTTCTCGAGTTCGCGCAAAATTTTGGATGGAAGCTTGAAGTGAACAGCACAAGAGGTATACCTTTTGAGTGTTCGCTGGCATTCGTGGACTATCTTCGTAATACGACCCATTTACGGGACAAGCATTGGAAGCTTGTCAATAGAATCTTGTCATGTGGCAAAGTCTACTTGAGCATAGATGAGGCTGCAAGGTTGCTGAAGGAAGAGGTTCAAAGGCATATTGAAAAAAGATTGGAAGTGAAGGAACTGCCGAGGTTCCCCCCAAACATCATGGAGGCAGCGGAAAGAATAAAGAAGCTGAAAATAGAGATAATAGGCGAGCAAGAGGTTGAAGGCTTTCCGAAGACCATCGTCCAAGAAGCCTTTCCACCGTGCATAAAAGCGCTTTATCAATCATTCTCTTCTGGGCGTCATCTCTCACACATAGGCCGGTTCACTTTGACCTCGTTTCTCATAAACATCGGGATGCCGCCTGAAAAGGCTATCGAGCTGTTCAGAAGCCTTTCAGACTACAGCGAGAGGATGACCCGTTATCAGGTTGAGCATATCGCAGGCGAGAGAGGTTCTAGAACCAAGTATACGCCGCCGAGGTGTGAAACATTGCAAACTCACGGGGTCTGCGTGAATCAGGATCAGGATGAGATGTGTCGAAGAGTGCGTCATCCGCTTGGTTATTATCGAAGAAAGTCCCGGACGGCTTGACCTGAATCTTTGGGGTTGGGTTGTCTAAAGGCAGAGTTTATATAGCAAGTATCCGATTAACTGAACACTATCTTTGGAAAGGTGAAAGCGGCAAGATGGGTTTTCGGTCAGTGGAAGGAAATGTCGAAGTGGGTTCCGAGGTTGGCGTGATCCTTCCAACGTATTGTGAAGTTGGGAACATAGGTAAGCTTGTGGATGAGATTGAAAACCTAGATTTGAATCTTTCCATATTGGTTATTGATGATTTGAGCCCTGATGGGACGGCAGAGGTGGTCAGGGATCTTCAGAAGAAATACGGTAATATTCTGGCTTTTGTGAGGCCTGGAAAGTTCGGGCTTGGCACGGCGATCACGGATGGATTCAAGATTTTCCTTTCACTTAAGAATCCGCCTCGGTACATAGTGACAATGGATGCTGATTACT
>PEWI01000243.1:5401-6684 GCA_002779555.1 Candidatus Bathyarchaeota archaeon CG07_land_8_20_14_0_80_47_9
TTGCCGCTGCGAAAGATGGACAGGGACTTGCCATAGGAAGCAGATATTGCAGGGGCGGCAGGATTGAGAATTGGAGCCTGTTGCGGCTGGTAACGAGCCACGTGGCTAATCTTATAGCCTCCATTCTGGTGAAGGCCAAAATACATGACTACACGAGCGGGCTACGTTGTTACTCGACGAAGCTTGTGAAGGCGATAGTTTCTGACTTGCACAGCCAAACTTATGAGATACAGATAGAGACCATACGTCAAGCCCGCAGGAGGCGGTTTGACGTGAGGGAGGTTCCGATGACTTTCGTGAATAGAAAGAAGGGTAAATCGAAGCTTAGTTCTAATGAAATCAAGGAGTTTATATCGTATATTATAAGAATCAGAAACTCCTAGACACCAGCAGTGTAGTTGCTGGTGGACTTCGATGGCGGGCTTGCCTAGGGTAGTAGTTGGAATATGTGCCTATAATGAAGAAAACAACATTGGGCGTATTCTTCGAAATCTTGTCTCGGAGCAAGGCCTGCCTAACACCTGTAGGATTTTAGTTGTTTGTTCTGGGTGTACTGACCGGACGCCTCAGATCGTCAAGGAGTTTCAAGCTAAAGACTCTAGGCTCGAACCGATATTTGAGGAACGCCGCACAGGAAAAGCTAACGCCCTCAACAGAATCTTCAGGATAGCGCGCGAATCTGAGGATGTATTGGTACTGGTTAATGCTGATGCTTTGCCCAAGAGTGGAAGCGTGATGCTGCTTGTTTCCAGTCTTGAAAGTAGTGATGTGGGCGCAGCATTCGCGCAGCCGATTCCTTTTGAAGGTTTTCACGGAACTTGCTACGGTATCGTGCGTATTATATGGCGTTTGCATCACATGATCTCGCTACGCCAGATGCCTAAGTTGTCAGGCGAACTCTGTGCGATACGTGCTTCTTGTCTCCGAGAAATTCCTGGAAACGTCGCTACGGATGAGCCGTATATTGAGCTGGCGATTCGCAGGCAGGGATACAGGATAGTCTACGTTCCTGTCGCATTGGTGAATATTCGTTGTCCGACGAACGTTGTTGACTTGTTGAAGCAAAGGAAACGGATATGGGTTGGACATATGCAGCTTCAGAATGAAACAGGCTTCAAGGTTTCGACCACAAGTTTCGGCAATATTCTGAAGGTAGCTTCTGAGCTGAAGCCGACTGAGATCTTGTACTTGTTTCTAGGCGCCTTCCTGGAAGCAATTGCTTATTTCCAAGCGAAGATGGAAGTGAGGAAGGGCACGATTCCGTTTGCTTGGGAGCCGATAAG
>PEWI01000125.1 GCA_002779555.1 Candidatus Bathyarchaeota archaeon CG07_land_8_20_14_0_80_47_9
TTGGAGCAGATCCAACATCACTTGGAATCTTGAAACCGCCAGGTGACTATGAGGCTGACATCGTTATCGGAGAGGCACAGCCGCTAGGGAACTCTATGAATTTCGGCGGGCCACTCTTGGGAATATTCGCCTGCCGCGAAGATATGACTCTCATCAGACAAATGCCAGGGCGCATAATTGGAATGACCAAAACGCAAGATGGGACCAAAAACGGTTTCTGCATGGCCCTGCAAACCCGTGAACAACACATAAGGCGTGAAAAGGCAACTTCTAACATTTGCTCAAACGAGGCCCTATGCGGTGTGGCATCAGCTGTGTACATGGCCTTGCTTGGACCCGAAGGGCTCAGAGAGCTCGGAGAGACCGTGATGTATAACGCCAACTACACGATGCACCTCCTCTCGAAAATAGACGGCGTCAAGGCTCCCCTTTTCAAGTCGGCACACTTCAAGGAGTTCACAGTCAGCTTTGACGAGACAGGTTTGAGCGTCAACGACGTGAATCAGAAGCTCCTGGGACGACGAATCCACGGAGGAAAGGATGTTTCGCGCGAGTTCTCCGAAATTGGTCAGACTGCGCTGTACTGCGTGACGGAGATGCATTCGAGAGGCGAGATTGAGAGTCTAGCAGCTGCCATGGAGGATGTCCTGGCTGGAAGGTGAGAAAATGTTCAAGCAGGCAAGTTGGAACGAACCCGTCATACTTTCACAGGGACGGAAAGGGCGCAGGGGCCACCTTTTGCCCAAGGCGGATGAACAAGTCAGACAGGCTGTGGGCGACATCAACGCGCTAATAGCAGACAGAATGCGCCGCAAGACCCGACCCAAGCTGCCAGAACTTTCTGAAGTTGAGGTTGTAAGGCATTTCATCCGCTTGTCGCAGATGAACTACGGCGTCGATTCCGGCTTCTATCCGCTTGGAAGCTGCACAATGAAATACAACCCAAAGATAAACGAGTCACTGGCAACTCTACAGAGTTTCAGCATGCTGCATCCCTACCAAGACGAGAGCACGGTGCAAGGCATACTTGAGATTCTGTACAAACTTGAGCGGTGGCTTGCCGAGCTGACTGGGACACATGAGGTTTGTCTGCAGCCTGCCGCTGGAGCCCATGGCGAGTTTCTAGGCACCCTGCTAATGCGGGCGTATCACCAATTGAATGGCGAAAGCGAAAAACGCAAGGAAGTGATCGTCCCAGACTCCGCGCATGGAACCAACCCAGCAAGCGCAGCCATGGCAGGGTTCAACGTCGTAGTCGTTCAATCGAACGAAGACGGGTGCGTGGATCTGGAAGCTCTGAAAGCGGCTGTTTCAGAACGCACAGCGGGACTTATGCTAACGAACCCTAACACTCTTGGACTTTTTGAGAAGAACATTGAG
>PEWI01000015.1:0-3206 GCA_002779555.1 Candidatus Bathyarchaeota archaeon CG07_land_8_20_14_0_80_47_9
ACGCCAAAAAGTAGGTCACCTATACCAGCATCATCAACAATTATCGTCAGTTAACGCCATCCCCTTGTGCAAGAGACAAATGAACCAAACGCGCATTTATAAAAGTGCCTCATATGCGTCTTATATTGTTTAGTTTCTCGGATTTCTTATCGCTCATGCATGTGATGTCTATTCTCCTAAAAAGATCGAAGATTGTCCAGATCATGATAATGTGGTGAGGTCATATACGTTAATGCCCACGTTTGAACCCACGGACAAATGGAGATATCTCCCGCGTATTCCCTTTTTTCTAACTCATGGAGTCCTGATTGGTGGAAAGTTTTTTAAGACTTTCATAGTGTAATCCTATGGTGGTAAGTGTTGCTTCGTGGAGATTAGTGTATGCCTTCATTAAAGAAAAAGAATGCTCAAAAGAAGAAAAAACATGCGGATAAAGTAGGGAAATAACGCAGATTTCATTTCTTGTGTCCATGCTGGTTTTTGCCGTTTGTTTGCTGCGCCGTTAACGAGGTTAATCTATTCAGAAAACGGAAGATAGCAACCGCGGGCTTAAAAAACATGCTGATGACGCCGCCGGTAGGACTTGAATCCTCTCATAAGTGGAGATTTCTTCCGCAACATCCCCCTTTCTTCTATGTTCTCTGGCTTACTACGAGCATTCCAGAGGCCCTTTTCACACCGAGACCATCCTAGGGCTCTGTTGAGGTTTCTGGGTTATGCCACGTGGCGTCTGTGTGGGGCCTTTTCCGCAGTAGCTTCTGTGGCCCTCGGAAGAAAAAGGTAGGGGGTAGGGGTGGGTGAAAGTTAGGGTCAGACAAGTTTTTGTCGGATCAACCGCAATTTACGAGAGCATAAGTCGTATCGGGTGGTTCTACACCAGCATCAGGTATGAGCTGATTTTCATCAAGGATGCAACTGAAAGCTCACTCTTCTCTTCATTAAAGACGTCACAAAATTTGGTAGTTAGCTTGCCGGGAAATGTTTGCACACACACAGACGCCTACATATGCAAAATCGCCAAGACAGACGAGGAAATAAGCGCATTAATCAAGACCATCTTCGAATACATCTGCGACAACAACGGCTTAAAGTTCTTCAGAACGCCCAAGTAACTGCTGGTTGAATTTTGACCGCCGATAGTGTTGTGGCGCCGCCGATAGGACTTGAACCTATGACCGACTGGTTAACAGCCAGCCGCTCTACCTAACTGAGCTACGGCGGCCCAAATCTAACGTTCACAAGCTTTCACTTTTGTAGTGATATTTAAGTTTAGTCATCTAAACCTTGATGTCAATCTGTGACTGCCTTGCTTTGAACTTGACCATCGAAACGAAAATCTTGTAGAATGGCTTCACAAAATTGGCCTTCCACTCTGCGGAGAAAGACAAGTCGATGAGCTCGTCAGCCCACCGAATGCCGTGCTCCAAACACTTTGCCAACAATTCTTGATGCAGGTTGGTCATCTGCGTTTCCTTGAACCATTCCTCACCTTTCAATCTGCCCATGGGAACAAAAAACAGCGGCACAATCAGGCTTCTAACATCTTTCAGGTCGTCCATCAATTCTATAGTCTTGATGACGTCTTCTTCAGTTTCCTCAGGAGCCCCAACAATCAGCGTACCTGCAGGAATCAGCCAATTGTCATGCATCAGTCCCATGCCCGTCTTCACGACCTGAGGCCACTCTTCCGCTTTGAACGGGTTTGCTTTTGCCGGCATGATCTTCTTGGCAAGTTCAGGTGAGCCTGTTTCTATTCCGATCTCAGCGCCCCACCACGACTGTTTTTGCCGTATGATTTCAGCAACCTGTGCAAAGAGTTTCGGTTTTGCCGCAACGCCGGCCAGTGAACAGTGGCTCCAGGTCACGCCTTCGCATTTCTTCACCACTGCTTGGTGGAGTTTTAGGAGCTTTTTATCGTCGGGGATGGTGTTGTTTGAACCGTAAAGCATTACATCTTCAGCGTGAAGAATCGTTCCTGCATTGCCTCCAGCGATGTTCACGTCGATTTCGTGGAGTATCTTGTCAGCTGGATACCACCGTAAAGGTCTCAGCGTAACACTGCAAAAGCTGCACCCTCGGCAGCATCCGCGACCAATCTCCACAAGACCGTTAACGGAAGGGCACACGATGTCAGGTATCTCCTCAAGCTTCGGCGCGTCCTCAACGCTGATCTCGTAGTATTGGGGAAGTTGTTGACCTCTAACTGCAGCTTGGAAGATTTTTCCAACGACTCTCTCTGCTTCGCCTGAGATGATGCAGTCTATCCCGTATTTTTCAGCAAACTTAGGTCGATACTGAAATTGCCAGACGCCTGGTCCTCCAACAATAATCTTTAGACCGCGCTTTTTCGCGTCTCGAATTTCAGGGGAATCCAGCAGTGCGCGGAAATATTGCGCCAGAAAAGGCTCTTTCTTGAGGATAAAAGCAAGCGTGCTTGAAGCTGGTCCGAGGCCGAAGGGGTCCATGACATGTATGCCTAGGGCCTGTGCTTGGACAATGTACTTCCTGAGGTTGTCTGGTGAAACGGTTTTTACGCTGAAGCCTTCCTTTAGGAGTTGGGCTTCGATTTTTCTCAGTCCATAAGGCGCTGATGTCGGCAGGCCTTTCTGATTGTTGATTGGCGGGAAGAAGAGCCACTTGTAAAGGAAATCTGGGATGAAATTTGGTGGAGCGCACGTTCCGAAGCCTAGGAACTCGCTGTGACGATAGTCACTCATCAGGGTACAATCAGCGGTTAGAAGTATTCTTCCACCCAAGATACCCAGATTCTCCTTCCAACAGTAGTTATGGCTGGTTTTCTTAAAACGTTTCTCTTCTAATGTTTCATATCTCCTTTCTGGCTAGAAAACCGTATATGTTGGATTTTCCATTAGGTTGAAAGACTATTAAGGGAGCAGTCAAGTTGAAGAAGATCCTAGAAGTCAGATGGCACGGTAGAGGCGGACAGGGAGCATGGACCGCCAGTGAGCTTTTGGCTCGGGCAGCCATCGCCGAAGGAAAATACATACAATCATTTCCAGAATTTGGCCCAGAAAGAATGGGGGCACCGGTAATGGCGTTCACTAGAATAAGCACCGAGCCCATTCACCTCCACTGCGCTGTCTACAACCCAGATGTCGTTGCCGTTTTGGATCCGACCTTGCTGAAGTCGGTCAGAGTTGCGGAAGGTCTCAGTGAAGAAGGCGGTAACATCGTCGTCAACACTA
>PEWI01000015.1:3322-6638 GCA_002779555.1 Candidatus Bathyarchaeota archaeon CG07_land_8_20_14_0_80_47_9
ATGCTGGGCGCCGTGGCACGAGTCACTGGAATCGTTAGTTTGGCAACTATTGAGAAGATGACTAAAGGACGATTCAGAGCTGACGTTGCAGAGAAAAACTTTGCAGTTGTCAAAGAGGCGTATGAGGAGGTAAAACCAGAATGAGTTCCAAAGAGAAAAGCTGGAAAGAAGCTTCGCCTGCAGGCGTGTGCTGGAAAGCCAGCACAACTTACTTGACTGGCGACTGGAAAACTTACACGCCTATTAGAGATTTGGAGAAGTGTACTAAGTGTCTGTTGTGTGTGCTTTTCTGTCCAGACGGCGCAATTCATTGGAAGCCTGAAAAGAATGACATAGAATTTGATCTTAACTTCTGCAAGGGCTGCGGCATATGCGCTAACGAATGTCCTTCGAAGGCGATTGTGATGAAGATTGAGTAGGAGTGAAATGAAAATGAAAAGTGCAGTTAAGCAGGAAGTCTTGGGCTTAAACGGAGACGAAGCCGTTGCATACGCTGCGAAACAGTCAGACATTGATGTTGTGGCAGCCTATCCCATAACCCCACAGACCATAATCGTTGAAAAGCTCAGCGAATACGTCGCCAATGGCGAAGTCAACACTGAATTCATGTGCACCGAATCAGAGCACAGCGCCATGGCCGCGTGTCTTTCAGCATCAGCAACAGGCGCAAGAACCTTCACAGCCTCAGCTTCAGCAGGATTGGCCTTGATGCATGAAATGCTTTTTGTCACTTCCGGTTGCCGAGCGCCGGTGGTGATGGCTGTGGCAAACCGAGCCCTGTCAGCGCCACTGAACATTCACGGAGACCACTCGGACACCATGGCGGAGCGAGACAGCGGGTGGATACAAATCTACGCTGAGAACGCACAGGAAGTTTACGATTCAATATTCCAGGCTTTCAGAATAGGCGAACACTTGGACGTGCAGTTACCTGTCATAGTCGGATTAGACGGCTTCACCCTAAGCCACACGTTGGAAAACGTGCAAGTGCTCCCAGACGACATCGTCAAAAAGTTTGTAGGAATACGCCAGTTGCCAACAGTGCTCACGCATGAAGGCAAAACCGTTCCCTACAGGCTTGACCCGTCAAACCCGATGACGATGGGGCCGGTAGCAATGCCGAACTACTATTTTGAGTTTAAACGGCAGCAGGAAGAAGCCATGAGGAACGCGCTTAAAGTAATCCAGCAAGTGCATGAGGAATATGCCCAGTTAAGTGGCAGACGCTATGGCGACGGGCTGCTTGAGCAGTACAGGCTTGAAGACGCTGAAATAGTCGTAGTGTGCTTGGGCTCAACCGGCGGAACCGTCAAAACAGTCATAGAAGAGCTTAGGGCAGAAGGCGTCAAAGCTGGTCTGCTCAGAATTCGCGCTTTCAGGCCTTTCCCAGTTGAAGGAATAGTGAAGGCTCTTGGAAAAGCCAAGGCGGTTGCAGTGATGGACAGAAGCATGAGTTTCGGAGGAAACGGCGGAGCTGTCTGTAGTGAGGTTCGTCACGCGCTTTACGACGTACAGTTTCATCCTTACGTGGCAGACTACATTTACGGCTTAGGCGGAAGAGACACAAGCCCAAGCCAGATACGCAAAATCTACGAAGACCTACGGAAAATAGTTCAGACTAAACACGTTGATGAACCAATAAAATATGTCGGGTTGAGGGAATAGGAGGAAGAAATGAATGGCATTTTCTGAAGGGAAATTCACCACAAAAGACATCGCTGAAAAACCAGACCTCTTCCTTTCAGGTCACAGGGCATGCGCAGGCTGCGCCTCCGCAACCGTTCTGAGACTCATCATGAAAGCGACAAGAGGACCAACCATAGTCACAAACGCAACAGGTTGTATGGAAGTAGCCTCAACAATCTACCCCTACACGTCTTGGGCAGCCCCCTGGTTGCACACGGCTTTTGAAACTGCTGGAGCAAACGCGTCAGGAATCGAGACTGCACTGAAAATTCTCAGAAAGAAAGGAAGAATAAAGGATGAACAGGTAGACGTCATCGCCTTCGCCGGAGACGGCGGAACCTTCGACATTGGCATACAGGCGCTTTCAGGAGCAGTTGAAAGGGGGCACGATTTCCTGTACGTGCTCTACGACAATGAAGCTTACATGAACACGGGCATCCAGAGAAGCGGAGGAACACCCCTGGGCGCGTTTACAACCACCTCGCAGGCGGGCAGTGCAGTGCCTGGAAAGCTGGAAAACAAGAAGCCCATAGCGGACATTATGGTGGCTCATGACATGCCCTACGTGGCTACAGCGGCTCCATACTACTGGAAAGACCTGATCGTGAAAGCTAGGAAAGGCATTGAAGTGAATGGCCCAGCGTTTCTGCATGTGTTCGCGCCGTGTCCGAGAGGATGGAGAAGCGACCCTGCAAAGTCAATTGAGCTTTCAAGATTGGCAGTGGAAACCTGCATATTCCCGTTGTGGGAAGCCGTGAACGGCGAATATCAACTGTCTACACCAAGCAAAGTCATAGCCCTAGCTCCGCAGAAGAAGAAACCAGTGAAGGAGTACTTGCAGGTTCAAGGTCGTTTCAGACACTTGTTCACGCCCAAATACGAGAAGATAATTGACGAGATTCAACGCTTGACAGACGAAAGATGGAACCGACTGCTGAAAAGGTGCGGAATGACACCGCCAGCGAAAACCGCATAGACTCTCAACCTTTGTTTTCCGACTTATCCCTTTAGATTGGATTTGGAGAAGGAACATTGAGAGTTGCTTCCATAGACGAAGGTTTCGAGCAGACTTTCTGGGACTACGTTAACCAGGACCCTCTCCACTATTACTTCTTTATTCTTGACTTGAAACAGCGTAGAGAACAGACGAAGATTTTGTTGGCCTTGGAAGGAACGAAAGTTGAGGGTTTAATGCTGGTCTACGCGGACTACATTGTACAGTTGAGGGGAAGCCGGAAAGCTGTGGAAAAGCTGCTTGACCGTGTTGATTTGGAAAAAGTTGAGCTTCAGGCTCCCTTAGACTGTGAAGACCTAGTGCTTAAGAAATATAGGCCACAGGCAAAACATGAAATGGTTCTGATGCGTCTGGGAAAAGGCGAAGAAAACATTCAAGTCAACCATGAGCTTGTGCGGCTTGGAGTTAATGACGCTGAACGCGTTGCTGAAATCATGCGAGAGGCTGATCCTGAATGGTGGGGGGAAATCACTGCTGAAAGGCAGAAAGAGCGGCTGGAAAGAAGATTTTGGCTCGGAATAAAGCGCGATGGAAAAATAGTTTCGGTCGGTAGCACTCAGTTCGTAGATTTCGCCAGTAACATCGGCGTCATCGCAACAGATGAGCGATACAGGA
>PEWI01000250.1 GCA_002779555.1 Candidatus Bathyarchaeota archaeon CG07_land_8_20_14_0_80_47_9
TAAAAGTTCACTTATTTCTTTTGGGATAATTGTCTTGGTATCGCCTGAATCCACCAATGCGTATGTTTCAATATTTTCTTCAGGCGACTCTATACGAATATGAATCAGAGGAAGTAGGAGTGTCCGATAGACACCACTTCGCATTCTGTACCTATAAAATAAGTACTTGCAAGTGATACTTTGTTCCTTTTTAGATGTGAAACAAATTTCACAACACCATGATTTTGTCTGCGGGAACTTTCATTACGAAAAGTCTTTCTTTCGGATGCTTCTCTTTTGCTTTTTGATAAACTTCTTTCAAGTTTTCACCGCTCGCTACTATGTTATCATCTAATACAACTATCCATTTTTCAACGTATTTCCCAAGAGCATCGCCCAAAAACATTACGTATTCAAACCCGCCTTTTTTCATTTTTTTATCCCCTAAACTATTAGAACCCCTTGGCATCCTATAATATTTACTTATTCTTGTTCTTTTGATGTTTGTGACTGAAGAAGGTTTTGCATTTTCCAAATGACTGACGCCATGATTCTATGAAAATAAAAACCTCAAATTGCAACACAACACTGATTAATGCAACAGAACCCAATAAACATAACATTTTAAGTTGCTGATATCGTATTTGCTGTAGTAAAAGGGAAGATGGCGCATTCCAGTGAAAGTCACCGACTTGCCTATTCCAGAACCAGCCAAAGGAGTGATACTCAAGTCTGGGATTGTTGACCTCTATCCGCCACAGGAGGAAGCGATAAAGGCTGGAGCTCTTGAGGGAAGAAATCTTGTTTTGGCCAGTCCAACCGCGTCTGGAAAGACCTTGGTGGCTGAGTTCTGCGCGCTTAAACATGTGCTGGAAACAAATGGAAAGGCAATCTACTTGACTCCCTTGAGGGCTTTGGCAAGCGAGAAGTTTGACGAATTCAAAAAATATACATCAATAGTGAAGAAGGATGGGAGACGCGTAAGGATCGGCATCAGTACAGGCGACTTCGACAGCACTGACACGTGGCTCGAAAGATACGACATTATAGTGACTTCCATAGATTATGAGGAACCGATCATCATCAGAGAGAACAAAAGAGTGAAAGTGGAAAGAATCGGCACATTCATTGACAACCTCATACGAAGTGGTAGCGAAGTTCGAAAAGTATCTGGAACAGAAGTCCTAGACGTTACTAACATGGATATTCAAGCTGCAGCGTTTGATCCAATAACTCTGAAGTTGAATTTCAAGAAGGTATCAAACGTTGTTCGGCACAAGACTCGCGAATTCCTGTGCAAGCTAAGACTTCAGACAGGACGAGGGACAACTGTCACGGGGAATCACAGCATTTACGTGCTAGAAGGGCTGAACGTAACTACCAAGAACGCGTCTGAGATTAGACCAGGGGACTTTGTCCTCATACCCAAATCTCTGCCCACGAACCAGCTTGAAGAGACCGAAATTGACTTATTGAGAGAGTTTAGCAAACTTAAAATCAACAGCTTGTTTCTGAAGAACATCGCCCCGAACTTCTACGAATCCGTCTTCTTCAAAACCCTCCAAGCAAAGAAATATGACAAAAAGAATTGGAAAAAAAGAAGAGAACTACCGTTTGACAAGGCTGTCGAATCCGGACTCTGCGAAATATCAGATTCCACTGTTTTCTTTTCTTACCTTGGGTCAAGGCACAAGGTTCCAACGAAGATTCCTATAAATGCAGAACTGGCCCGCCTCATCGGTTATTACATCGCAGAAGGGAGCATAGATGAGGATAGAAATAGAATTTCGCTCGCCTTTGGTTCCAAAGACGTAGACTACATAAAGGATGCATGCAAGTGCATAGAGACGCTGTTCAATTTTAAGCCGTCCGTTTATGAAAAGGGTAAAACCACATACATAGACATCTGCGACAAGATTGTGTGTCTAATTTTCAACAAGATCCTGAAATTACCTCGTGGTGCCAGAAAAAAGAGGATCCCGAGCATAGTTTTCAACATGAATCTTGATCTTCAACATGGGTTCCTTAGGTCACTCGTGGCTGGAGATGGATTCTTTGAACCCCGATTAGGTCTGGTCACCTCAAGCAAGTACCTAGCCTCAGACTTTCTGTATCTACTGCTTCAAAGCGGTGTCGTAGGCAGTTCCTCACACAGGAAAACAAAGAGCCTTTTACCCTCAGGCAAAACAGTAGATGCAGAATGCTACGTCACCTATGTCGACACATTATCGGATCTAAGATCGCTGAAAATTGACTTCAACCTTGGACGGAAGCTACGTTCTCCCGACAGCGCCAGAGTATGCATGGTCCCAACGAACTCCCTCAAGGGGATTCTGACAACACTGTGTAGAAGAAGCAGTGATGGCTCACTTGTTCATTTTGGAAAAAGAACCAACAAGACGCGATTCGAACAGTGGTTGAATGCTAACGAAATCAAGACAAAACTTGAACTCCTTCAGAAACTAAGACAAAAAAGCATCACAAGTGGTCAGCTATCCGAAGAATTGAGCGTTGCTTGGTCTACTTTAAACTGTAGACTTGACTCTCTCCTAAAAAAAGGACGCGTGGAGAGGCATGGAAAAAGCGGTCATTACATATACAGCATATCAGACAAGGGCCTTGATCTTCTCCAAGGGACAGAAAAGGCCCTAAGGCTTTTCAATTCTGACCTCGCGTTCGCAAAAGTCACAAAGATAGAAAGAGTGAAACCATCGAAGAATTACGTTTACGATGTGTCGATTCCCTTCTGCGAGAACTTTGTAGCGGGCACCGGAGGAGTCATTTGTCACAATACGAACGAAAAGGCAGACTCGCTTCTAAGGCATAGGGCAAAGTGGATGGATGAGATTTCTCTTGTGGTGGCTGACGAAGTCCACTTGCTGAATGATTCTGAACGCGGTCCAACACTTGAGGTGGTTTTGGCAAGGCTCATGCAGGTTAACCCAGACATGCAGGTCTTAGCCTTAAGCGCAACAATACACAACGTTGACGAAATCGCAGAGTGGCTTAAGGCGAAATACATCACGACAGAGTGGAGACCAGTCGTTCTAAAAGAAGGAATTCTCCTAGAAGACGAAATCCAATACAAAGACGGGAGCGCACGAAAAATAGAGAAGAAAACAAAAGACTCAGCGCTGAATTTGGCGCTGAACACAGTGAAGAACGGCGGACAAGCTCTAGTCTTCGCGTCAACACGAAAAAACGCGGCCACACTTGCAAAGAGAATCGCGGTCGAGGTTCAACATGTTCTGTCCAAGCCCGTGCGCCGCGCTTTGGAGCATGAGTCAGAGAGGATTCTGGCAACGGGTGAAAGGACAAGGATAAGCGAGTCACTTGCCGAGCTAGTCAGGTGCGGAACAGCCTTCCACCATGCTGGTCTGGGCGGTGGCCACCGCAAGATAATAGAGGATTCATTCCGTGAGGGAAAAATCAAAGTCCTAACAGCTACACCTACCCTGGCTTTTGGGGTTAACCTGCCGGCTAGAACCGTAGTCATTCAGGATTACAAGCGGTACGAAGCTGGATATGGCTATTATCCAATCAGCGTTTTAGAGTATAAGCAGATGGCCGGGAGAGCGGGGAGACCAAGGTACGATAAGGTCGGCGAAGCCATACTCATCGCTAAAACTGCTGACGAAGCAGACTATCTGCTAGAAAATTATGTTCTCGCACTGCCTGAACGGATCTGGTCGAGGCTTGCCGTTGAACGGATTCTAAGGTCTCACGTACTCGCAACGATAGCTGCAGACTTTGCCCACACAGAGCAGGGGCTTTTCGAGTTTTTTGGCAGAACTTTTTACGCACACCAGTATGACACAGATGCGATAAAGGGCATAATTGCTAAGATTCTCAAATATCTCTATGATGAGGAAATGATTGAAGTCTTTGGCAGCGACATTAACGCCACAAGGTTTGGGAAGCGGGTAAGCGAGCTCTACATAGACCCTGTTTCAGCTGTCATAATCCGAGACACACTGAAGAAGAAACCTGCGCACTTGACTGACTTAAGTCTCCTACACATGATCGCCCACACGCCTGACATGGGTCCAGTGATGAGACCTTACTCGAGCGAAATGGACGAGTTGACACTTTTCATGGAAGAGCACAGGGAAGAGTTTCTGACAGAGGTGCCAAATGAGTGGGACGACAGGATAGACTATGAAGAGTTTCTCGGCGAAGTCAAAACAGCCATGGTCTTGAAGGGGTGGATTGAGGAAATGAGCGAAGACCTAGTAATCGACAAGTTCCGGGTGCAGCCCGGCGACCTTTATAGGACCATTGAAAACGCGAAGTGGCTGCTTCATTCCGCACACGAGTTGGCTGTGCTCTTCGGGACAAAGGAAGTTCTGCCCGAGACTGTTGAGCTTATGGTAAGAGTGGAGAAGGGAGTGAAGAAGGAATTGCTGCCGCTTGTCAAGCTGGAAGGAGTCGGCAGGGTTCGCGGACGCATAATGTACAATGCTGGTTACAAGACCATAGAAGACTTGAAACACGCGCCAATTGAAGACCTGATGAACCTGCCACTGATAGGATCTGTTCTGGCAAAGAAGATTAAGGAGCAAGTCGGCGGGTTTGTGAAGAAGAAAACTTGGGAAAGGCTTGAACAAGAGGACGTTTGGAAACAAAAAGCTCTAACAGAATATTAGCCTAAACCTCTGGCCTGACGCTCTTTGCCTGTTTTTCTCGCAATGTTTTCAACCTGCTTTAGCGCAGTGCCCAAGTAGTTTTTCGGATCGAGAGCTTCATCAATCTCTTTCTTACTCAATCTTTCCGTTATGGCTCTGTTTTCGATAAGGACTTGACGGAAGTGTCGTTTTTCAACCTCGCTTTTTATGGTCAATTTTCTCAACAACTCATGAGCTTCTTGCCGGTTCATGCCCTTCTCGGCTAATGCAATCATAACTGCCTCAGACATGCCTCGCCCTTCAGTCAACTCCACATTCTTCAGCATGCGCTGCTCGTCAACACGCAAGTTGGCAATTATGTTGCTCATCAGGAAAAGCATGTAATCAGTCAAGATGCATGCTTCAGGAAGGATAAACCGCTCTGCAGAAGACTGCGTCAAATCTCGCTCACCCCATGTTGGCACATTCTCCAAAGCCGGGACGACAAGACTTCTGACAATCCTAGCTAAGCCGCAGATTCTCTCGCAGGTTTCTGGATTTCGCTTGTGAGGCATCGTTGAGCTGCCAACTTGTTTCTCGACTTCAAAAGCTTCAGCAAGCTCACCGATTTCCGGTCTCTGCAGCTCCCTGATTTCAGAGGCAAAATTGTCCAAGGAAGAGGCAATCATCGCCATCAGACACACAAACTCAGCGTAACGGTCCCTCTGCACTATCTGAGTCGAAATGTCAGCAGCCTTAATCCCCAGCCGTTTCATAACGAGTTCCTGAATCTTCACGGCATTGGCGCCCAAACCTGCTTGTGTGCCAACCGCCCCGCTCATCTTGCCAACCACAACACGCTCCCTGCATTGCCTGAGCCTTTGTATGTGCCTTGAAACTTCACGCATCCAAACCGCAAACTTGAACCCCAGAGTTATCGGCAACGCATGTTGCCCATGTGTTCTCCCCATCATCAAAGTGCCTTTGTACCGCAGTGCTTTTTCCATCAGAATCTTCTCAAGGTCGTCAAGCTTTTTTTCGATAAGATTCAAAGCTTCCTTTAGCTGGAGCGCATTCGCCGTGTCCACGATGTCGTAACTTGTTGCCCCGAGGTGAACGTAAGCCCCGCTCGGCCCGCACGCTTCAGCACAAGCTCTGACCAACGAGGCAACGTCATGCTTTATTTCGCGCTCAATCTCCTTCACGCGGCTCAGCTTGACATGCTTCAAAGAGGCCATGGCCGCAATCACTTCAGCGTCTTTCCGCGGTATGTTGCCCACTTCAGCGTGCGCCCACGCCAAAGCAGCCTCAACGTCAAGCATCTTCTGAACGCGTGTTTCTTCCTCGAAGATTTTCAGCATTTCCGCCGTTCCGTAACGGCCTGTGTCAACGGGAAGGATAGGCAAGTACATTTTCGCCTCGCAACAAGAATACTGTGATTAAAGATTAATGTTTTACCAAACAACACACTAACAGCTTGAACAGAAAGGCTCTTTCAAATGGGATCAATAATCGCAGTTGTAAGCAAGAAAGGCGAGAATGCAACAGAGACAGCAGTCATCATGCTCAAGACGTTGAAGCATGAGAAAACTGAAACATTCGGGATAGCATCACCGAACATTGTGAGAATAGAAAAGTCCGTTGAAGCCCTGGAGAACCAACAAGTAGACTCACCAATAATAGTCGGTCATGCCTTCTCAAGAATCCTCATTTCGGACAAGCCGCAACCCAAAAGGCTGGAAAATGCGGCGCTGGTTGTTGAAGGAAGATTCTATCACCCAACCGCAGAAACCTTTGACAGAGAAACCCAATTGCGCCCTGAAGCACTTGCAAAGACTCTCATACACGAATCTAAAGGGGACTTCACCTTCGTAATAGCAGAGACTGAAAGGATCATTGCAGGCAGAGACGCGATGGGCACGCGCCCACTCTATTATGGCGAAAACGCGGATTTGGCGGCCCTGTCTTCGGAACGCAAAGCGCTGTGGAAGGTCGGCATCGAGGAAACATATTCTTTTCCACCTGGTTGTCTGGCACTTATTGACAAGCACGGTTTCAAATTCAAACCAGCAAGAACGCTGACAGCTTCTAAGCTCAGAAAGATGACCA
>PEWI01000107.1:0-5141 GCA_002779555.1 Candidatus Bathyarchaeota archaeon CG07_land_8_20_14_0_80_47_9
CTGAAGTTGAAAATCCCCTTAGGAATATGAAATCATGTAAAGCATCCGTGTTTCATGTCGGGACAAGTTTAAATTACTCGAGCTCGCACCAAACATACCGTGGAAACCAAAACAGTTCTAGGCGCAATCGCAGTCGCTCTTCTCTTGTTTTTCGGTATCATATTTGCTGTGGCCTCTACGGTTCAAGACAGCGTGACAAGACTGGCAACTGCCATTCTGATGTTTGTCGCTGCTTTTGGAATAGCCTATTACATAACCCGAAAACCAAAAACAATAATCCAGACGCTTGAAGTTTCAGGAGAAATGAAAACAGTTCCCCTCAAATGCCCCAACTGTTCAGCTTCAGTTGATGCCCGCGACATTAAAATGGTGTCAGGCGTGCCCTACGCAGCGTGCCCCTACTGTGGACACACCTTTGAGGTGACTGAGGAACCCAAATGGTGAAAAACCACCTTCTTCTGGCTACGATAATGTTCGCTTTGTTTTTGACAACGCTTGCACTTCCTGCTTCAGCGGCGTGGAGCGGAACCTATCATCTTAAACAGGAATGGGTGAAAATATGGATAAAACAAGACGGAAGAATCGATCTTTTCTACAACATAAGCCTGGCGTTGGATTCCGGCGACAACATAACCTACGTGACCATCGCCCAACCCAACTCTGACTTTACGATAGGCGAAGCCACGGATCAATACGGCAACCCGCTTGACACAAGCTATGGCGACAGCACCCATGTCAAAGTCGTTCTTCACACACCCCTGACTGTAGGACAGACCGTCTGGTTTACAGTGATGACGAACGTTGCCCACATGATATACTTGGACACGATGAATCAGGGCAATGTGGGCATGAAGTTCATCCCGATGTGGTGGACGCAGGCAAGCATGAATGACCTTCGAGTGCTGATTGTGTTGCCTCCAAATGTCACGATTGAACAAGTGAAAACGTTGGAAGGCGTAAACTGGAACAGCACACAACAGGATGACGGCGAGTGGGCAGTGTTCTTTGAAAAGCAAGACCTTGCACCCGATGAGCAGTACCCAGTTGGCGTTTCTTTTCCAAAAGAATACGTGCAAAACTATGAAACGCAAGCAACGGGTTTGATTGCCTTTCTTGAACAATACGGACCTTCACTTTTCGTGGTCTTGATTTTGATCATTATCGCGGTTGCAGCTGTGTTGGCAATCCGCAAGCGGGCGTATCTGATGCCGACGATCAGCATGGAAACCCTAGGTGTCAGACGCGGCTTGACAGCGGTAGAAGCATCCTATCTTCTCGATGTGAAACCGACAAGAATAGTCACCGAAATCCTTTACAGCCTTTTGCAGAAAAGAGCCGTATGGGTTGAATCCACGACGCCCTCGATCAAACTGAAGGTTATGCCGCCATTCCAGAACAAGACTGGAACAAAAGAAACACCCCTCAGATATTATGAAATCGATTTTCTCCACACACTCAAGGAGGACGGAACCCTTGACGAGGAGAGACTTGCACAAACAATAATGGCCCTAAGAGATACGGTTGAAGAGAAACTGCGCGGATATTGCAGACGCGACACAATTGACTATTACAGGAAAGTCGTGGAGAAGGCATGGGAACAAGTGGAACAAGCAGGCACGCCCGACTTAGCGTCTAAGGCTTACGATGAACAGTTGCTGTGGCTCTTCCTTGACCCGAACTATCAGACGCGCACTCAAACAGCCTTTCATGACAGAGCCTTCGAACCCAGCCCACTGTGGCTCTGGTACTGGTTCAGCTACCAAAACTATCACCCTCACCCGACATATCGACCAAACGTAGAAACCCCCGCACAAGCAACTAAGCCTCCAAGCATCCCCGGAGCCGAGTTCGCGAACAACATCGCAAAGGCGGTTGAAGGCACCTCAAACAGCATCGTCGTAAACCTTGAGAAATTTGCGAACGCAATTCTTCCAATGCCAGCAGCGAAGTCTTCAACTGAACCTGCCCATCATAACGCTGATTGCGTGTGCGCATGCGCAGCCTGTGCGTGTGCATGCGCCTGCGTGTCTTGTGCCTGTGCTTGTGCTGGCGGGGGAGTTGGCTGAGAAGGAAAGGAGTATGAAGAAATGAATCTCTTGCATAGGGTCTTTCGCCCGCCCAGAATTCCCGAAGGTCGCTACACCTATCGGGGAATAGGCAAGTTTGCAGGTTTGGCACTTCAGCTGCGCATCGAGTCTGGCGGAGGAGGAGTCATGGTCATCAACGCTCGCACAGTTCTTTTTCTGAACGAAACCGCAGCGGCTTTTGCTTATTTTTTCATGCAAGGAATGCCTTCGGACGCGGTGTTGAAGAAGGTTCGAAGGATTTACCGAGTCAATTCAGCAACTGCAAAGAAGGATTACGACAAGCTTGTCTACGCGATTAGCACGTTGGCGAAAACTGAGGAAGTCTGCCCGATATCGTTTCTCGACGTGAAAACGGTAGAACCTTTCACGCAGCCACTTTCAGCACCTTTGCGCATGGACTTGGCGCTCACCTTCAGATGCCAAAACAACTGCGTTCACTGCTACGCTGGCGGCCCGCATGAAACAGATGAGCTCACGACGGAACAGTGGAAACATGTCATTGATCGACTCCACGATATCGGCGTGTTCATCCTGACCTTCACAGGAGGCGAACCGACCCTACGCGAGGATTTGCCGGAGCTTCTGCTTTATGCGCAGAACAAGGGAATAGTCACGGGACTCATAACAAACGGCAGAAGACTGAAGGACAGGGGCTATGTTGAGAGGCTCGAGAAGTCTGGGCTGGACTTTGTTCAAGTTACTCTTGAATCGCATGAAGCTAGGATTCATGATTTGATGACGGCATCCAAGGGCAGCTGGAAAGAGACAGCTGCTGGAATCAAAAATGCCGTCAAGACGAACATCTACGTGACAACAAACACTACCCTAAGCAAGTACAACGCTTTGGGGTTCTTGGAAACCATGGACTTTCTGAAAGACCTAGGTGTTGCGGCTTTCGGATGCAACAGCCTCATTTATTCGGGAAAGGCAAACAAGGTGAGTGACGAATTTGCCTTGCCTGTTGAGACGTTGAACGAGCTTTTGCCCAAGATTCGCGACAAGGCCAATCAACTCAAGCTCAGGTTTCTCTGGTACACTCCGACGCAGTACTGCCGCCTTGACCCGGTCAAACTAGGCTTAGGCGTCAAATCGTGCACAGCCGCAAACATCAACATGTGCATCGGACCGAACGGCGACGTTTACCCGTGCCAAAGCTATTTTGAAAGCCTCGGCAACATCCTGAAAGACGATTGGCAGAAAATCTGGAACAGCCCGTTGGCAGTACGAATAAGAAGGCGAGAGTACGCAGAACCGAAATGCAAAGAATGCCCACAGCTGCAAGTCTGCGGAGGCGGCTGCCCACTTGAACGGCGGAAAGAAGGCTACATCTGCGCCGGGTCTCGGTAAATCTTCGCTTTTCTACTGTGCTGTTTGAGGCGGGTCTGCGATTTTGCAAGCCTGAGTTTCTGGCAATGGGTTAGTCTCTTTATTTGCTTCTCTCTTTTCATGGCTTCTGCTATTGAGCCGAGTTCCTCGGTGTAAACAACCTTCTCGGGCCTGTGCATTTTCGTGTATCGGGCACCCTTACCGTTCAGGTGAAGTCTCATCCGAGAGTTCAGATTCCTAGTGTATCCAGTGTAGAAGCTGTTGCCTTCGCATTGGATGATGTAAACGTAGTATGGCACGCGCCATCAGCACTCCATAACAGAGACGCTATTGCCTTTTCAAGTCAGACACTATAAGGATGGTGTATAGATAAAAATTTATAAGAAAACGCATGGCATAAGCTGTAAAACTAGGCTCCTAGACTCGGCTTGAGATGGTTGTCATGGTGAAACTGAACAGGGTCGACGAAGCTGTCGTTGCAACATTGAAAAGCGTGGGCAAAGGGTTGACGCTTGCCGAAATTGCTAGAAAAAGCGGAGAGCCTGAAAAGAAAGTCTTCAAGTCCTTGCGAAAGCTGTTTGAGAATGAGATGATTGACTGCGAAAACCGCCAATACAAGTTGATAAGCTCCTAAAGCTCATTCTCCTTCACGAAAAAGCAGATAAGAGGTGAGAAAAATGACCAAAGCCGGAGACATCTACCTCTGCAAGATTTGCGGAAACAAGGTCAAAGTCTTGGAAGCAGGGAAAGGAACTCTCGTGTGCTGTGGCCAGCCGATGGTTCTTGTGAAGGTCTAACGCCTACTGTGCTGTTTCCTACTTCTTGACAAGCTCTTTACCGCATTTAGTGCAGAAGTTGGCGTTGCCGAGATTTTTTTGGCCGCAGTTCTTGCAAATGACCGGTTTCATTGGGATTGACTGTTTGACGTTCTCTCTTGCAGTTTCGAAGGCTCCTCGGATTTCTTTTGCAGCTGTTTCGAACGCGCTCTCCAGTTCTCTTCCCATCGTTGAAAGTGCATCTCTCATTTCATCCAACGGAGCTGAGACACCTGCCTCCCTGCCTTTCAGAGTCCTAGCGCCACAGCTCGGGCAGAAGTAGGCGTCTTCAGGAACCTCCTTGCCGCATTTGATGCAAAACCCCATAAACACCACCTAAGTTCAACAGATAAGAAGGACAATTTAAGCATTGTCCAACTGGTTATTCATGTTTCCTGTCAAGTCTTCACAACTATAGTTTCCGACAGATAGTTGAACAGCCTCTGCCTCCTCCTCGGATAAAGGAGCCATCCCAGCAAGCAGAACCCGAGAGCATTAGACGATTCAGAACGGTTTGTCCATCCCAAGCTGCTTCGCAATAGCCCGCAGCTCTTCCACGACCTTATTGTTCAAAGGAACGCCTAGTTTTGCTAGTCTCTCAGCCTCTTCGAACTCCTTTTCACCGTGAATGTAGATTCGGTTGGCTCCTTCGGCTTTCGGCGCATTTTTCAGGCGATGGATAAGGTCGTCCATGTCACGTTTGAACTCTTCTTTGGGGCGGAAGGCGTCGATGCGCATGGCTCCGAAGAAATGTCCAATCCCGGACGGAAAGGGTTTTCCATTCTCAGTTTTCGGGTAGACTCGATTCGCGTAGAGCGCGCCTGAAAGCAGTGCGCTGAAAATCTCCACGGCAAGTGCCAGACCGTAACCTTTGTGTCCACCAGACTCTTCCAGAGCGCCTCCCAAAGGAAGC
>PEWI01000107.1:5785-6604 GCA_002779555.1 Candidatus Bathyarchaeota archaeon CG07_land_8_20_14_0_80_47_9
GAAGGTTCTCAGCGTGTCTGCTGATACTCGTTCATTGTTTTCGGTCAACTTGTGTTCACATCCTGTTTACTACGAGTATGTGGTTATCTGTTGATTTCGTTTTCGTATATTTCTGAAACAAACTCGCCTATGGCCGGAGCCGCGGTCAAGCCGGGAGATTCTATGCCGATTAGGTTTATGAATCCGAACAAACCCTTGTCGGCTTCGTGTCTTACGACGAAATCTCTGAACGGATCTTTTGGTCCTTGAAGTTTCGGTCTTATCCCTGCTGAGTCGACTTGTATTTGGCGTTCACGGATTAGGGGCAGGAATGTTTGCACGTCTTCGCGGAACTCTTTTTCGCTGGATTCTACTTCGTAATCGATTTTGTCGACGTAGTAGGAGTTTGGTCCGAGTCTGATTGACTCGCCGAGGTCTGGGGTGAGGTGGATTCCCAGGCCGGCTCCTTTCGGAATGGGATAGACCAGCATTTTGACAGGAGGTTTGCCTGTCAGTCTGAAGTAGTCTCCCTTGCACGGATGCAGCCTGTAACCAAGCTTGTCTATGTCCAGTCCGACGATTGCAGCAATTCTATCCGAGTAGAGTCCTGCACAGTTCACGACTGTTTTGGCTGTGACGATGAATTTTTCGCCGACGCTGATTCCGCTGACTTCGTATCCGCCGTCTGTCTTCTTGAGACCTGTGACTTCTGTTTCTGTGGCTAGCACTACGTTGTTTTTGCGGGCTTGCGCGTAGAAGTAGTTCATGAGCTCGTCAGGCTCGACTATGCCGGTTGAAGGCGAAAGGAGAGCCTTCTCAACATCAACGTTAGGCTCCAGC
>PEWI01000024.1 GCA_002779555.1 Candidatus Bathyarchaeota archaeon CG07_land_8_20_14_0_80_47_9
GAGTTTCTCAAGGACGCACAAAAGGAAATCAAAGAAGCTCTGAACGACTACCAAAAAGAAAGTGGGAAGCAATTTGACGATATCGAGAAGGAACTTAGAACTAGATGTAATAATAGGACGCTTGCTAGAATTATTGATGAATACAATTGGATGATAACTAGATGAAGGAAGGAAATATAGATTGAATTAGGACTTCAATGCGCCAGAGGCTGATCAGACGATAAAAGCATGAAAAGAGGAGGGTATGTGTCTGCTTATGTTTGAACTGTCTGCATTTCCAGATATGAGGAAAACGTGAATTCAGCCTCAAAAGGAAGGCTCGATAAAAAGCTCATTGTTTGGTCTTCTTAGTCTTGGGAACCCGCTCTGATGAATGCTTGCTTTTGTCGTCAGACTTCCTTCGTCCTCCCTTCTGATTGTGTCGCTGTCTCCCATGGATTTCAGAAGCTGACTGGCTTTTGATGTCTACAATACTCCACTCGTTAATTTTGGAGAATTTTCAATCAGCCACACGGATATCGACGGCTATTTCTCGGTGCGTGTAGATCCGTCAATAACGGCGGCGCCAGCAGACAGACCAGCACGGTTGAAGTGAAAGTGTGGTTTTATTAGGTTGTTATGCTCTTCCAGTTAGGAAGATTTAAATAAAATAGGTCTCATTTCGTTGTTAGCCTAAGGCAAATCGCACGGATGTCGACCAATGTCACAAGAATACCGTCACATATTGAGAATAGTCGATGCCAACGTAGACGGCACTCTGAAAACATCTTACGCATTAACGAAGATCAAAGGGATAAGCGCAAACTTGGCAAACGCAATATCGAAAAAAGCAGGAATCGACCCAGACAAGAGAGCGGGATTTCTGACGGAAGCGGAAATTGAAAGAGTCGAAGAGATAGTCAAGGATCCAGCGAAATTCGGACTGCCAAGCTGGCTTCTAAACAGAAGAAAAGACGTGGAGAACGGCAAGGACATGCACTTGATAAGCGCCGACCTTGTTTTGAGAACGAAGATGGACATAGACCAGATGAAGGAAATAAAATCATGGCGAGGATACCGCCACGCTTACGGCTTGAAGGTGCGTGGGCAACGAACTAAGACCACTGGAAGAGCAGGGAAGGCTCTTGGAGTCAAGAAGAAGACGTTCATGCAGAGACCAGCCGCAACGGAGAGCAAGTAGTTATGGGTGACCCGAAAAAGCAAAGGAAGAAGTATGACACGCCGCGTTTCCCATGGCGCACCGACATCCTGCAAGAGGAACTCAAGCTTTTGGGACAGTATGGGTTGCGAAACAAGCATGAGCTGTGGCGTCATGAGACGATGTTGTCCAACTTCAGGGGGATAGCACGTTCGCTCATTGGTGAACCATCCGAAGTGCGGAAGAGAAAGGAAGACGAAATTCTGGCTCGTTTGAAAAAACTTGGTGTTTTGAGCGAAACAGCAGTTTTGGACAATGTTTTGGACTTAACGATAGAAGGCATCCTTGAACGCCGGCTGCAAACAATCGTTTTCCGCAAAGGCTTAACCAAAACCATCCATCAGGCTCGTCAACTGATAACTCACGGCCACATAGCGATAGGAAAGAAGCGAATCACCGTGCCGAGTTATATTGTGGCAAAGGCTGAAGAAGGCCAGATGACATACACGCCTCAAAGCCCGTTTGCAATACCAAGTCATCCCCTGCGCCAAACAATATCTGCCGTAGCGACAACCGAAAGGACACCAGGAGGAGCACGGACGGAGGAAGAGCGATGAGCGGAGCCAGCAAGAGAAACGAGAAATGGGCTGTCGTCCACATTTTCAGCTCATACAATAACACTTTAATTCATATAACGGACATCTCAGGTGCAGAAACCATATCCAGAACATCCGGCGGAATGTTTGTGAAGGCGGATAGGATGGAGTCTTCACGATATGCTGCGATGCGCGCAGCCTCAGCCGCAGCCGAAGTGGCCAAGGACAAAGGAATAACAGCCATACACATCAAGGTGAGAGCCCCAGGAGGATCGGGGCCAAGAACACCAGGTCCAGGCGCACAGGCAGCCATAAGAGCCCTAGCAAGGGCAGGTTTCCGCATAGAACGCATCGAAGAGGTTACGCCTGTTCCGCATGATGGAACGCGCAGACCCGGTGGCAGAAGAGGAAGAAGAGTCTAGCAGATTTGCGCTTTTCTTCTGCTAATAGAAAAATTGAAATAATGCACCAATATTCTATTGAACGGCACAGCAGTTAACATGGTGTGTTACGGAGTGTCTAAATAAGTGGAAATAAAAGTGCTTGAAAGAGACGATAGAAACATACGTTTACTTATCCGGGACGTTGATATTCCTTTCATGAACGCCTTAAGACGGACGGTTACTTCTGAAGTCCCATCCATGGCTGTGGATGACATTGTAGTGCTCGAGAATTCTTCGGTGCTTCAAGACGAAATCATAGCCCATAGGCTTGGGCTTGTCCCTCTCAAAACTGACCTTAAAAGCTACAATTTACCTGAGGAGTGCTCGTGCAAGAGCGAGTTCGGATGCAACCTCTGCAGAGTCACGCTTACTCTAGATGCTGAGGCAAAAGAAGGAACTAGAACAGTCTATTCAGGCGAGTTGGTCTCCGAAAACCCGGAGATAGTGCCAGTCAGTGACAAGATTCCGCTGATAAAGCTGGCTAAAGAACAGAAGCTGAAGTTAGAGGCTTACGTAAGGCTCGGTAAAGGAAAGAATCACGCCAAGTGGCAGCCAGTTTCAATGTGTGCATACAAGTATTTGCCAAAGATAACAATTGCCAGCAAGCGGTGTGATGTATGTGGAAAATGTGCTGAAATCTGCCCCAAGAAAGTTCTGGCCAAGTCTGAAAACAAGATTGTAGTTCGCGACTTGATGACATGTATCCTCTGCCAAGACTGCGTTAACGCTTGCCCGCAAAACCCTCCAGCGATAGAGGTCGGCGGGGAAGAAAATGCTTTTATATTCAGTCTGGAATCTACGGGTGCGCTTCCGCCTGAAAAGATATTGACTGAAGCTGTCAAAATCTTGGATGAACAGCTGAAGGAACTTGAAAGTCAAATCAAGGTGAAGAAGAGTGAAAAAAGCTAAGACGGTAAACCCAGAACTCATAGGGCTAGCTCATTTCCTGAAAAGCCAAGGCAGAGAAAACAAGGCTGAAATCTGGAGCGACATAGCTGAACGTCTGATCAAGCCGAAAAGAAAGCGTATTGCTGTCAACCTGAGCCGCTTGAACAGATACACGAAAAGGAATGACATGGTTGTGGTTCCAGGCAAGGTTCTCGCCTCGGGCGAAATCACCCATCCCATAAAAGTCACAGCGTTCACCTTCTCTGCAAAGGCAAGGGAGAAAATAGCAGACGCAAGAGGCAAGTGCCTGTCCTTTCCAGACCTTGTCAAGAAGAACCCGAAAGGCTCAAACGTCAAAATAATTGGGTGAAAAAATGCAGACAACAAGTGAACCAGTTACGACAATAGATGCGGACGGCCTTGTCTTGGGAAGAATGGCAAGCAAGATCGCCAAGAGATTGCTCAAAGGCGAAAGAATCATTATCGTAAACGCTGAGAAGGCCGTGCTTTCTGGCAGAAAGAAGAGCGAGGTGATCGAAGGCCACAAGTTCCTCGAGGTGGGGAGCCCGGGAAGAGGCCCACTGCACCAGAGAAGACCCGACAGGATTGTCAGAAGAACCGTGAGAGGTATGCTCCCGTTCAAACGGCCAAAAGGCGTGCAAGCATACAAGCGTCTCGCGGTCTTTATGGGAATACCAGACGAGCTCAAAGACCAGAAGATGGAAACTTTGGAAGAGGCTCAAGCCAAGAGACTGACCTGCCAATACTTCACGGTAGGCGAGTACGCTAAGGAAATAGGTTGGTACGCCGGTGAATGATCATGCCAGCAAAAAAAGTTTTGGTAGTTAGTGGAAAAAGAAAAACCGCCACGTCACGAGCCGTGGTTAAGCTTGGAATCGGAAGGATACGCATCAACCGAACCCCCATAGAGATTCTGGAGCCTGCGGTTGCGCGCGAAAGAATAATGGAGCCTCTTTTACAGGCGGGAGAGGATGTTTGGAAACAACTGGATATGGACGTGAAAGTCTTAGGCGGAGGCTACATGGGCCAAGCAGAAGCCGCGAGAATGGCTATTGCAAACGCTCTGTTGAAATGGACCAAGAGCACACGTTTGCGCACGGTTTTCTCCGAGTACGACCGAACAATGATTGTAGGAGACGCTAGGAGAAAGGAAACCAAAAAGGTCGGCGGATCTGGAGCGAGAGCCAAGGACCAGAAGAGCTACAGATAGGAAGATGAGCTGAATGATCATACCAGTAAGATGCTTCACCTGCGGCAAGCTGATCGGCGACCAATGGGAAGAATTCGCCAGAAGAGTCAAGGCCAGAGAGAACGCCGGCGAAGTGCTGGACAGCTTGGGAATCAAAAGATACTGCTGCAGGCGCATGTTATTGTCACACGTAGAAATCATCGATGAAGTTCTGCGTTTCTACGAAGAAGCCGAAAAACGAAAAGAAGCTAGGCACTATTACTAAGTGAGCCAGAAAGGAGAAGACGATGTCCACAGCTATTGAAGACATAATCGCAAGGAAAGTTTTCAACGGTCGAGGAGAAGAAACGATAGAAGTTGACGTCATAACCACTTCAGGTTTCGGAAGAGCATCTGCCCCCGCAGGAAAAAGCCGCGGGAAAGCCGAAGTGGTCTATTACCCGCAAGATGGCGTGGACCAAGCGCTCAAAAAGGTTGAAGAGATCATAGCCCCAGAACTTGTAGGGCTAAACGCAGATTTTCAAGAAGAAATGGACAAGACACTTCACGAGATTGACGGTTCAAAAGATTTCAGAGTGATAGGTGGAAACACAGCGTTCGCCATTTCCTTGGCAACTGTGGAGGCAGCTGCAAACTCTTACGGTGTCCTCCTGTTCCAGTTTCTAGGAGGACATGTCGCTCATGAACTCCCTTTTCCACTTGGAAACACGATAAGCGGGGGGCTGCACACCCATGGAAAGTCGCCGGACATACAAGAGTTCTTGGTTCTTCCTCATGGGGCTGAATCATTTTTCGAAGCCGCGGCGGCCAACGTTCAAATTCACAGAAGAATCGGCGAAATGCTGCGGAAGAAAGACAAGTTTTTCAATGAAGGAAAAAGCGATGAAGGAGCTTGGAGCGCGAACATTGGTAACTCTGAGGCACTTGACGTTGTAACCAGAGCATGCGAAGAAAGGGGCAGCGAGTTCGGCTTTGAATGTGGTGTGGGCATCGATGTTGCAGCGTCTTCGCTGTGGAACGGAAAAGAAAAAAAATATGTTTATCGAAGGGAAAAGAAAAAGCGAAATTCAGGTGAACAGCTGGAATTCATTCTGGACCTTGTTAAGAAGTACCATTTGGTCTACGTTGAAGATCCGTTCCACGAAGAGGATTTTGGAAGTTTCGCTGAACTTACCAAAAAAGTGAAGAACTGTTTGATTTGCGGAGACGACCTCTTCACAACAAGCAGCGAAAGACTAAGTCGCGGAGTAAAGATGCACGCGGCCAACGCAGTGATAATAAAGGTGAATCAGGTCGGCACAATAACCGACGCTTGGGAAACAATCGAAACGGCGAGAAGAAACGGATATCTGCCCGTGATGGCGCACCGTTCAGGGGACACGTGCGATTGGCACATAGCACATTTGGCCGTGGCCTTCAGATGCCCAGTGATAAAGACTGGAATCGTTGAAGGGACGCGGATTGCAAAGATAAACGAGTTAATAAGGATCGAAGAGTTCTTAGGAGACAGAGCCAAGATGGCAGAACTCAAAGTAGCCTGAGAGGATGAACAGACTTGTCTGAAGACGAAGAGTTTAAGGAAGCAAAGGAAGAACACGAAGAAGAAGCAAAACCCACCGAAGAAAAGGAAACAACCGAAGTAGCCGTCGTAGAAGAGCTTTTGATGCCGCGAGACACGCTTCTGTCGGCGGGAATACACATTGGAACTAGAATGAAAACGTTGGACATGGAGCAGTTCATATACCGTGTCAGACCAGATGGCTTATTCGTTCTAGACGTTAAGAGAACCGATGAACGCATAAGGGTGGCAGGCAAATTCCTAGCACGATTCGAACCGTCAAAGGTCGCTGCGGTCGCTACGAGACTGTACGCGCAAGAACCAGTCAGCAAATTCTGTGAAGTAACCGGCGCGACGCCGGTGGCTGGGCGCTTTATTCCGGGGCTGCTGTCAAACCCGCTTTATCCCGATCGAATTGAGCCTGAAGTGCTTATAGTCTCCGACCCAAAAGCAGACGCTCAAGCAGTTAAGGAAGCCGCCTCGGTTGGCATACCCGTTGTTGCGCTGTGCAGCACTGACAACGAGTTTACAGGTGTAGACTTCGTCATCCCCACGAACAACAAGGGTCGGCGCGCTCTGGCCGTGATCTATTGGCTCCTGGCGAGACAAGTGTTGCGGGAGAGAGGAGAACTCCCGTCAGACAAGGATCTGCCGCTAACCGTTGACGATTTTGAAGCGAAAATCGCAAGGGAGGAGGAGGAAATCTAACGGGATGGTGAAGGTTCGGCGACCATGTCAAGCCGGAGCCTTCTACGCGGGAACACATGAGTCATTAAAGAAACAGGTAGAGCAATGCTT